>JAGOTR010000062.1 GCA_018061685.1 Candidatus Magasanikiibacteriota bacterium | reverse complement strand
CTTTTATGCGTATTTCAAAACAATGGCTTGAAGAGTTTGTCACGCTTCCACCCAAAACTCCTGAAGAAATTTTAGAAGAATTAACCGTGCAAACAGTGGAAGTAGAAGAAACCATGTCTCAATCTGATAGTTTGGCACATGTTGTTGTTGGGAAAATAATTTCTCTCGAAAAACACCCCGATGCCGATATGTTGCATGTGTGCCAAGTAACTGTTGGCACCCAAACACTTCCTGTTGTATGTGGCGGCTCCAATCTCCGAGAAGGCATGCTTGTTGCCATGGGTATGATAGGTGCAAAAGTACACTGGCATGGTGAGGCCGATGTGGTGGAATTGAAAAAAACAAAAATTCGTGGCGTAGTGTCCGAAGGTATGATTTGTGCGGCCGAAGAAATTGGCCTCGCAGAATTATTTCCAAAAGTGGGGGATAGGGAAATTTTGGACCTCTCATTTTTGGACGTTCAAGCAGGAACTCCACTTGCCGATGTATTAGGACTCTCTGATGTGATTATTGATATTGATAATAAATCAATGACCAATCGACCGGACTTATGGGGACACTATGGTATGGCACGCGAATTTGCTGCCATGTACAAAACTGATTTGAAACCATATAATCCGCCAAGCATAGAAGAGGGGAGTGCTGTTCGTTTGAGTGTTGATGTTCAAGACACTGTGCGTTGTCCACGATATATGGCCGTGCAGGTTTCGGGTGTTGCTATTGGGCAATCGCCTGATTGGATGCGAAAAAGATTACTCGCTGTGGGTATTCGATCCATCAACACGATTGTCGACATTACTAATTACGTGATGCTTGAACTGGGTCAACCCATGCATGCGTTTGATGCTGACAAGGTTGACGGGGCATCTCTTACCGTACGAATGGCAAAAAAACAAGAAAAAATAACACTCCTTGGTGGAGACGAAATGGCACTCACTGCCACCATGCTGGTAATTGCCGATAACAATCAACCGCTTGCTGTCGCCGGAGTAAAAGGTGGTCATGACAGTGGTGTTAGTGAACACACCACAAGTATTATATTTGAAGCTGCGAATTTTGAACCACTCTCTATAAGAAAAACATCTGCAGCGTTGGGAGTTCGAACCGATTCTTCTTCACGATTTGAAAAAAGTTTAGACCCAACCCTTCCTGAATTGGCACTTAAAAGAGCAGTGGAATTAACACGCATGCTTTGCCCAACAGCAACGGTCGTAAGCAACGTGGTTGATGTACAATCGTTTACCCTGAAGCAATGGCCACTCGTCATTTCGCCAAAGCTTATTCGATCTCGCATTGGCGCCGATATTTCTGATAAAGAAATGATTGTGTTACTCGAACGATTGGGCTTTGGTGTTGAACAAAAAAAAGAGACGCTTGTATTGACTATTCCATCATGGCGCGCAACAGGGGATATTGCTATTCCAGAAGATATTACCGAAGAAGTAGCGCGTACGTATGGATATAAAAATATTCCAACCACGTTCCCGAAATTTTCTATTAGTCCTACTTCACCAAGCCCGTTGCGTGATATGACCAAGCGTATCAAAGAACTCTTGGCATATGAAGGCGGATATACAGAAGTATATAACTATTCATTTGTGTCTCCTGATTGGTTAGCCAAATTAGGTATTTCAACAGAAAATTATATTGAGTTGGCGCATCCTATTGCAAAAGATAAACCATTTGTGCGTCGCGAACTCGTGCCAACCATGCTTGAAAATGTAGAATCAAACAGTCACCGATTTGACGCGGTGAGACTGTTTGAAACAGGCCGAGGCTACCGACCAGAAGTTGCAGGGCCACTCGCTCATCCAGATAAAAAAGATCATTTGCCAGGGCAAGATGAGTATCTTGGATTGGTATATGCAGAAAAAAATGTGGATGTTCCATTTTTTGAACTCTCGACTATTGTTCGTCAGGTAGGGAATCGACTTGGTGTGAAGGTCTCGCTTGAGTCAAATGATATTGGCGTATCCTATGTTCATGGTGGAAGACAAGCGACGCTGTTGGTGAATGGCGAATGTGTGGGTTATATTGGAGAAGTGCATCCACAGGTGCAACAAAAAATTGGTATTCCTCACCGGACGGCATTTGTTGAAATAAATCTTACGGTGCTTGCCGCGTTTGTCCAAGAACGCATCGCCTACATTCCATTACCTGTATACCCAACCGTTGCACGAGATATTGCGCTTGTCGTATCCACGCTGGTTGAAGACGCAACCTTGCGTCGGGTGATTCAAGCAGTAGACACGCATATTGTGTCTGTGGAATTATTTGATGTATACCAAGGAGATCATGTTGCCGCTGGAATGAAAAGTGTTGCCTATCATATTGTGTATAGAAGTAATGACAAAACATTAACCACCGAAGAGGTACAAAAAATTGAAGAGCGAGTCTTTCGTGCTGTAAAAGATACCTGTGGCGCTGAGATTCGGTAGGTGTAATCAAATGGGGACAAGTGTGATATACTGATGAAAATTCATATACATATTCTTAATAAAAAGTATCTCGTACATATATCAATAGGATCCTATAGAAATATATTTTATACACATAAAAA
>JAGOTR010000061.1 GCA_018061685.1 Candidatus Magasanikiibacteriota bacterium | reverse complement strand
CGCGTGGCTACTTATCTTAAATAACTTGTTTACATTCATTTTGTATGTCATATACCGATACTATCGTGACGATGTTAAAAAAACAATTGGAAGGATTTGAAAAAGAAATTCAAGTTGATGAAATTGGAACTGTCCTTGAAGTAGGCGATGGCATTGCACGCATGCGTGGATTAAAAAATTGCCAAGCACAAGAAATGATTGTGTTTCAAAATGGCACGCTTGGGTTGGCACTCAACTTAGAGCAAGAAACAATTGGTGCTATTATTTTGGGCGATGCAAAAAAAATTAAACAAGGCGACACCGTAAAAAGAACTGGCAAAATTATGTCTGTGCCTGTTGGTGAAGCGCTTATTGGTCGTGTTGTGAATGCACTTGGAGAAGCAATTGACGGCAAAGGTGATATTAAGACAAGCACCGTTTACCCCGTAGAGCGTGTTGCCCCTGGTGTGATGACTCGTCAGCCCGTAGACACTCCCATGCAAACTGGTATTAAAGCAATTGATGCCTTAATTCCCATTGGTCGTGGACAACGTGAATTAATTATTGGAGATCGCCAAACAGGAAAAACTGCTATTGCGATTGATACTATTTTGAATCAAAAAGGACAAAACATGATTTGTATTTATGTTGCTATTGGCCAAAAAGAATCCAAAGTTGCTCGTTTAGCAGCAAAATTACAAGAGGCTGGGGCAATGGAATACACCATTATTGTTTCGGCTGGTGCAAGTGAACCGGCTCCTATGAGTTATTTGGCACCATATAGTGGTGTGGCTATGGCAGAATATTTTGCCGATAAAGGCCAAGATGTACTTATTATTTACGATGATTTGACCAAACAAGCCTGGGCATATCGTGAAATGTCGTTACTTTTGCGCCGCCCACCAGGTCGTGAAGCATATCCTGGAGACGTGTTTTATTTGCATTCACGCTTGCTTGAACGTGCGTGCAACTTGAATGAAAAATATGGTGGCGGCTCTATTACCGCACTTCCTATTATTGAAACACAAGCGGGTGACATTAGTGCCTACGTGCCAACGAACGTTATTTCTATTACCGATGGACAAATATTTTTGGAAACAGATTTATTTTACAAAGGTATTCGCCCAGCACTCAACGTGGGGTTGTCTGTGTCTCGTGTTGGTGGGGCTGCACAAACTAAGCCAATGAAAAAAGTAGCAGGAAGTTTAAAATTGTCATTAGCACAATTTCGAGAATTAGAAGCGTTTGCTCAATTTAGTAGTGACCTTGATCCTGATACAAAAAAACAAATTGAACGTGGCCGACGATTGACCGAATTGTTAAAGCAGCCACAATATTCGCCACTCAAAGTAGAAGAACAAGTGGTAAGTATTTACGCCGCCTCAAATGGATATTTTGACAGTATTCCGGTTGCCGATATTCAAGACGCAGAAAAAAAACTTATTTCTTTTGTACAAAAAACAAACGGGTCATTACTCGAACGTATTCAAAAAGGAGAATGGAGTGACGAAGTGCAAGCCGAGCTCAAAGATGTGTGTACGCATTACTCAAAATAATTTTACCCGCAAATTATATTACGCATGTATTGTATGGCAGGGAATACCAAAGCAATTAAAAGCAGAATCAAATCTGTAAAAAATACGAAAAAAATCACCAAAGCAATGGAGATGGTTTCGGCTGCAAAAATGAAAAAAGCTATTGATGCTGCGTTGCGTACGCGCGTCTATGCAACACTTGCCGGTGAATTGTTAGAAAAAATGTCATATACCCAAGCGGAAAATCTTCCACTGTTTGCAAAAAGAGAAGCAAAAAAAGTATTATTTATTTTGGTGAGTTCAAATAAAGGGTTGTGTGGTAGCTTTAATGCCAATGTGTTTAAAATTGGTATGAGTGCGCTACAAGAACATGGCGTGAACAAAGCAATTGATGTACTTGGTGTTGGAAAAAAAAGTGCGTTATTTGCAAAAAGAAATAATGTACCACTTATTGGCGTGTTTGATACTCTTTCAGAAACGCCTGACATTGAAGATGTCCTCCCCATTGCACACCAAGCGGTCCACGCATTTATATCGGAACAGTATGATGAAGTATTCCTGCTCTATACTCACTTTCAATCAAGCTTGGTGCAGCATGCCACAATAAAACAATTACTTCCATTATCAAAAAAAGATATTGCGGCATTGGCACATGACTCAACCGTTGCCACGGCAGATGTAGTAAGGCAACCGAATAGTATGGAACATATGTATGTGGAACCGAGCAAAGAAGAAGTGTTAGAAAAGATATTGCCAAAGCTTGTGGATATCCAAGTGTATCAATCGATTCTTGAATCGGCAGCGAGTGAACATAGTGCGCGCATGGTGGCCATGAAAAATGCAACCGAAGCTGCTGGAGACATGATTAAAAATTTATCTATTGCATTTAATAAAGCACGGCAAGCTGCCATTACGCAAGAAATTGCAGAAATCGCCGGCGGTGCCGCGGCACTTGAATAACACGTATCCATACTCACTTAAGTATTCGTTATGAGCAACAAAAATATTGGAACAATTAGTCAAATTATTGGTGTGGTAGTTGATGTGCATTTTGAAGGCAGTGTTCCTGCTATTTATAATGCACT
>JAGOTR010000060.1 GCA_018061685.1 Candidatus Magasanikiibacteriota bacterium | reverse complement strand
CCAATTTCATCAACTTGAATTTCTTTTTCAAATCCTTCCAATTGTTTTTTTAACATCGTCACGATAGTATCGGTATATGACATACAAAATGAATGTAAACAAGTTATTTAAGATAAGTAGCCACGCGAGTTAATTGTGTTTTCACACTGCCATCAAGGATCACATCGGGAGTTTGTACCACGATACCTCCGAGGATTGTTTCATCAGTTGATTCTCCAATTGCCACGCTATTTCCAAAATGTTCTTTTAACTGTCTTGTTACTTCCGACGAGAGTGAATGTGCGGTCGTCACGTGAAGTCGTGTAATCCCTTGCTGTTCTTCTGCATACGCTTCAAACGCTTCAAGAATATAGTGCATACGAGAAATAAGCTGTTGCTTTTGACAAAACTCCAAAAACAAACGAATTGCCTCATCAAGAGCTGGGCCTGTTTTTTCAAGCGTTACTTCATAGAGTACTTTTCCCATTTGGAGCGGAATCATTTGTGGCATACGTACAAATTTATTTGAGCGTGGCAAGAATATCTTTGATATAGGCATCATCTTTTTTGCTATCTAATTTTTGTGACAATATTTTTTCTGCGACCAATAGCACGAGTGCAACAGTTTCTTGTTTTAATTCTTGACGCATGGTTTCTTTATCAATATCAATATTTTTCTTTGCCTGCATGACCAATAATTCAATTTCTTCTTTTGCTTTTCGTTTCATGTCATCTCCGGTTTGTTTTGCCTGGTCGTGCGCTTGTTCCAATAATTTATTAGCAGCAACTTTTGCTTCGTCTATTAATTCTTGTGCTCGTTGCTCTGCCATTTGTAATTCAGTTTTTGCTTTTTTGGCATCTTCAACACCTTTTTCAATCATTTTTTTTCTTTCATCTAATTTTTTTCCAATTGAGGTAAATAAAAATTTTTTTAATAAAAAGAAAATAATTAAAAAATTCACTAAATTTAACAAAGCCAACCGCCAATCAAACCCTACTTTGCTCAAAATCTCAATAAGATTCATAGAAATAAAATAGTTCAGTTAATGCATGAGAGTATGCCTGGAAAAAGAAACATCACAGAGAATGTCTCGCTTTCCAGGCACCCCAGAATATTCTGGGGTAGACAATAGCTTATGCAATGAAAAATGCAACGAAAGCATAAATAGCTGTAGATTCCACAATAGCGGCACCCACAATCATTTTTGGAAACATAGAATCTGCAATTGCAGGATTTCTTCCCATGGCTTCCATTCCTTTTGCCATTAACCAACCTTCTCCGATGGCAGATCCCATCATAGAGAGGACGAACATGCCTTTTGCTATATAGCGAGCGGCTTCTACTTCCATAGTACACTATAGATTAAAAATAAATATGTATAAACACCTTAACACTGTTATTCATCATCTTCTGGCTGCGACGCAACCATAAGAGAATAAAACACAGTTGTTAACATAGCAAATACCACGGCCTGCACCGTGCCACTAAGGAGACTCATACCTAACCATACAGCAGGAATAAATGCACCAATGAGTCCATATAAAATTCCCATCATCACTTCACCGGCATATAAATTACCAAATAAACGCATAGAAAGCGAAACCAATTTGGCAAATTCTGAAATAATATCCATGACACCAATAAACACATCCACTAACGACATAGCCCCATCAGACACACTCTTTTTAAATCCGATCACTACTTTATGTAATGGAATAAATTTTCCAATATGACCAAACAACCCGGAAGCGCTAATACTCATAATATGAGTGAGTACACTCATGCCCAACGCGAGTGCGATAGTCATATTAAAGTCTGTTGTGGGGGTACGAAATAGGGCAACGCCATCATACGTAATAGCACTTAACCCCGGAATCACAAGCCCCAATAAATTGGAAAAAATAATAAACAAAAATAATGTACCAATAATTGGTAACAATAATGCTGTTGCTTTTTTTCTTTGTACAATTTGGAAAATGGCAGTTGACAATGATTGAACAATTACTTCTCCAACGGACTGCAACCGCCCCGGCACTAAACGAAATCCTTTCTTTATACGAAGACACAGTATCAAAAGGATAGCCATAACCAGCCATGACATCAATGCCACATTGCTAATCGGAAAATTTCCAACCGAAAATATAATGTCTGGTTGAAGGGGTGGTTTTTCTGATTGAACTTGAAGAAAACTCATAGTATTATTTTTTCCAAGATGATTTTATCTTTTTATATTCGAAAATAACATATCCCCAACCAATCACAGAAACAATCACGATACTCAATAAAAAATACAACGGATGATGTAACCCAAATTTTTCTTGAATATACCTTCCACCAAATGAACCGACAATCATGAAAAAAGGAAACAAAATCAAAACACGAGCTAATGCGTAATATGATTTTGCTGTATTTTTTTTATATTCTGGATCCATAAAGAAAGTATGAAACGGGGCTAGTATACAGGTGAATACGAAAAGAGTCAACATGATTTTTTGTTTTTTCTGTGCATAACTTTGCTAATTTAAGCGAAAAATTTATTACTATACACTTTTTTTTCAATTCCGTCAATAGTTTTTTAACTTGACAGGGTGATCAATAGTGTATCTCACCATATTCCCTCTAGAGATA
>JAGOTR010000059.1 GCA_018061685.1 Candidatus Magasanikiibacteriota bacterium | reverse complement strand
GAAGCAAAGAAACAATTGCGAATCTCAAAAGACTCCGCGACACCGGTCGCCTAGCTGGCACTGGGTACTATTCTATTTTGCCTGTGGATCAAGGAATTGAACACTCTGCAGGGGCTAGTTTTGCCAAGAATCCTGATTATTTTGATCCAGAAAACATAGTAAAATTAGCCGTTGAAGCTGGTTGCAATGGCGTTGCTTCTACCTATGGCGTCCTCGCCATGGTGAGTAAAAAGTATGCAGACAAAATTCCGTTTATCGTCAAAATAAACCATAATGATTTTTTGCGATATCCAAACGACTACGACCAAATTTCTTTTGCGAGTGTGGATCAAGCATACCAGATGGGTGCTGCCGGAGTAGGAGCAACAATTTATTTTGGCTCCCCAGAATCCAAGCGACAAATTCAAGAAATTAGTATTGCATTTGAAGAAGCACATCGACTCGGCATGTTTACGATTCTTTGGTGCTATATTCGCAATAATGGATTTAAGGTAAACAATGTAGACTACCACGAAGCCGCTGACTTAACCGGCCAAGCAAACCATCTTGGTGTCACATTGGGAGCAGACATTATTAAACAAAAGTTGCCAACAGTGAACGGTGGATACAAAGCAATCAACGAACAACAAAAATATGGTAAATTTGATGAACGCATGTACAGTGAATTATCAAGCGAGCATCCAATTGATTTGTGCCGCTACCAAGTAGCAAATTGTTATATGGGTCGGATTGGCCTTATTAATTCAGGTGGCGAAAGTGGTGACAACGATATAGCCGCCGCTGTTCGCACTGCTGTCATTAACAAACGCGCCGGTGGATCAGGACTTATTTTAGGAAGAAAAGCCTTTCAAAAACCCTTAGACGAAGGGGTAGAAATTATCAACGCGGTGCAGGATGTGTATTTATGCGATGATGTGAGTGTTGCGTAGAAAAATATGCAGATATGCGGATAATGCAGATTTACGGATATGATTGATTGTGGAATTGCATAATAAGATGAATAAATTATTGGTATAGGTATATACCTAATAATCAATTCATCAATCGCATCCGTAAATCTGCATTATCCGCATATCCAAAAAAGAGCGTTATCTATTATATGGTCCCATTTTTATGAATAAGATTGTGAAAGAATACTACGAACAAAGTGAGGGAGAAGTGGAATTGTCTTGGGAAGATGTTGAGCAATCTGCCTACGCGATTATTCGTCAAATGCATGATGATGCGTTTGAGCCAGATGTGATCATTTCTATTGCACGTTCTGGGCTTATTCCAGCATCGTTAATTTCGTATGCACTGGGAAATAAAGAATTGTATGTGATTAAAATTGATTTTTCAAAAAGTCAAAAAATAAGTCACCAACAAGACATGCGCGACCTGCCAAAAATTACACAAGCATTAGAAAAAGATGTAGAAGGATTAAAAGTATTAGTGGTAGACGAAATGGTGGTTTCCGGGAGTACGCTCAAAATGGTGAGTGACTATATGGGCATGAAGCACCCGAGAGAGGTAAAATATGCCGTGCTGTACAAGCAACCATGGAGTCAATTTAGTCCGGATTATTTTGGGCAAGAAGTACGTGAGTGGCCTATTTTCCCATGGAAACGATTAAAACATGATGAATCATAAGAAAAAATCCGTCTCTTCGACGGATTTTTTTTGTGTAAAACATACCGAATAATTTTGCTAATTTTAGAGCAAAATTTTATTTTTTTTCATTCATTTTAGAAGTATCTTGTCTGTGTCTGTCGATAAAAAATTGACACTCATTACATGAGTGTATTATACTTACATTCTTCTATAAATTCTTTTATGTGTAGAATATAAATTGTCAAATTCATATATGGACATGAATATTCTAAAAAAATTAGGTTTTACCGATAAAACAGCGAATATTTACCTGGCCTTACTTCGATTAGGGCCAAGCTCTGTACGGGTTTTGGCTGAATATTGCTCGTTAAATCGTGGCACAACATACGATGCCCTGAAGTGGCTGCAAGAAAAAGGGCTGGTTACTTTTTATAAAAAAGATGCCAAACAACAATTTGTTGCCGAAGACCCCGCTGTATTACATCGATTAGTGGCCGAGCAACAAGAAGAATTATCACGCGTTGATACCTCTCTTGATCGCATGGTAAAAGAACTCCATGCACTGCATCACAGTGGTGGGGAACGACCAGTTGCAACCTATGTTGAAGCAGCAGAATTTCCACAACTTCTTGAAGATGTTCTTTCCACCTGTGAAGCGAGTGAAGAAAAACAGTATCGTATTTATTCAAGTGCGGGGTTACGAGAATACTTGTATAAAGCATTTCCTACATTTTCCGATGTTCGTATTGCAAAAGGTATTTCTGTGTCTGTCATCGCCTTAGGTGATGGGGGAGAATTGCGAGGATTGGATCAAAGAAAATGGTTACCCGAATCGACAAACGAAATAGTGCCAACATATATTATTATATATCCTGGAAAAACGGCGTATATATCAATGAATGCAAAACAGGAACCGATTGCCGTAGTAATTGAAAATGAGGGTGTATACCAAACACAAAAAATGATTTTTCAACATCTGTGGAATTCTTTATAAAAAAATATGATTGACCAACTCTACATTGATTTTGACCACACGCTTTTTGACACTGCACGCTTGTCGCGGCAAGTAC
>JAGOTR010000006.1 GCA_018061685.1 Candidatus Magasanikiibacteriota bacterium | reverse complement strand
CGTTTACTTAATTTTTGTTTTTGTTCGTTGACGAGTAATGTTTGGTGCGCAAAAATTGGCGCTTCCCAGCCAAACATTTGGTAGAGCAATATATGTTTTGGGGTTGAAGAAAGCCATTCTTCACCACGAGAAATATGCGTGACGCCCATCAAGTGATCATCCACCACCACCGCAAGGTGATAGGTTGGAAAGCCATCGGACTTTAATAAAACTTGATCATCAATTTCACTATTTTGAAAAGTAATGGTGCCACGAATAAGATCGTGAAACGATGTTTCACCCGTCGTTGGTATTTTTAAACGCACCACATAGTCCTCCCCTGATTGAATTTTTTTCTGTGTTTCCTCTTCTCCCAACGTATATTGATTCACCATGTTTTCGCGTTCGTACTTGGTTGGGAGTTTATTTAATCGTTGTCGTTCTCGCATTTCTTCAAGCGCCTCGCTGGTGTCAAACGCATAGTAGGCGTGGCCAGCAGCAATGAGCTGATCAACGTGCTGTTTATAAATAAGCAATCGTTCGGATTGAATATATGGGCCTGCATCCCCCTTTTGGTGAATCACTCCTGCCTCGTCTAAAAATGGCCCTTCGTCTGGGGTTAATCCTGCCCACTCCAATGTGCGAATAATATTTTCAATTCCACCTTCTACAAATCGTTCTTGATCCGTATCTTCAATACGAAGCATAAACGTGCCACCATGTTTTTTGGCATAGACATAATTAAACAGGGCCGTGCGAAGACTGCCAATATGCAACATGCCGGTAGGGCTGGGGGGAAAACGGGTTTTTATTGAGGTGTTCATATATGAGATAAAACAATGCCAGCGGCAACGGCAACATTCAGCGATTCAGCCTTGCCTTTACCCGGAATAGTGTAGCGTGCATCAAGGATTTTTTCAATATCGGGCGCAATACCATGCGATTCACTGCCAAATACATAAATAGTTTTGGCAGCAGGCTGCTTCATACCCGAAAAAGGCTGCCCTTTGAGAGATAATCCCGTCACACTATAGCCCTGTTCTTTTTTAAGCCAAGCAATGTCAGACAACACATGCTCACTTTCTACAATATGTGCACGGAATAATGACCCCATGGTACTCCGCACTACTTTATCATTATATGGGTCAACCGATCCTTCGGACAAAAGAATGTTTGGAATACCAAACCAATCAGCTGTGCGAATAATAGTTCCTAAATTACCCGGATCCCCTATTCTGTCTAAACAAATAATGGGAAGGTCAAAAGTATAATCATCCATAGTTGTTTCGGGGGTACCGGCAATGGCAAGGACACCTGGGAAGCTATCGGTAGTTTTAATATCACCAATATCTTTTCTGCCACATAATTCAATAGTGACATCTTTTTTTTCTGCCAAGGCAATTAATCGTTTTATGTTTGCCGTATCACGAAGTGATCCATCTACCACCAGGGTAAATACATCAATCGAACTGTGAAGTGCATCTTCAATACCTTTCACGCCTTCAATTAAAAATTCTTCAAATTCTTTACGGTATTTTTTTTCGTGGAGTTTTTTTATGTGTTTTATGATTGAGGGTGCGAGCATAGAGTAATGTGTGTATTGTCATTCCCCCGACTCAGTCGGGGGAATCCACAATATATGTAAATGAGTGAGTTCTTATTTGGATACAAACGAAGCACTGTAATGAACGAGTGGATCCCCGATCAAGTCGGGGATGACATTGCAATCGCGCCAATATCATCATGCTGCTTGAGCCGAGGATACTTCTGGCAATAACTATCAGCAATTTCTCGACTTCGTACATATTCTTGTACCCCGTCTAATCCATTCTGTTTGTATTCAGCAATAAAGGCATCCCAATCATCTTCTGCCAGTGGATTTTCTTTTGGAAAAAATAATCCATCGGTGAATAACAGTATATCGGTAACACCGGTAAGTGGAAATGTGTCGGAATGAATAAACTGTTCTGCCCGAGGGTCGCCATTCAACATACCAAATGTGCTATTGGTTTGCCGTCGTATGTTTTGAATCATGGGCAATACATCCTCCCAGGTAATGCGTTGTTTTCCGTCTGCTTTGAGTCTCATCCACTCTTCAAATGTTGGCTGGTCGTGGTCATAACCTTCTACAAAAAACCGGTGTGAACCATCTTTATAACAGACAATAAGGAGGGAATCGCCTATTTGTGCCCACTCTACCTCATTTTCTCGAATCTGAACAGCCACAGCACTCGTCCCCCATCGATTCACGCTATCACTGGTATCAATACCAGCAGCGTGCATGGCCTGGTCAATACGATTATTTGCCTCTATAAAGCGACTTTTGAGACTACCGTTCCATGTGGAACACGTTTCTTTTGCAATTGACGAAGCCAAATACCCACCACTCTCCCCTTTCTCATTGGTATACGGGGTCAAGCTGGTTGCTCCATCAAATACAGCAAATACAGGATCATTCACAAGAAGTTGATCTTCGTTTTGTTTGCCAGAGCCTTGGTGAAAAAGAGTTGTTATGTAAAAATTTTTCATATATTTTTCTTACCATTGTGAAATTTTTCTTTCACAATCAACCACCCAAACACCACCACAGCATTCCAAATTCGTCCAATTCTCCACGGCTGACGAATAAGCCGATACAGCCATTCCACCCCAATTGCACGCATCCACTTGGGTGCTCGTGGCACTGTGCCAGAAATAAAATCAAATGCGCCCCCCACTCCCATACCAATCTTCACACTCGGCAAATGAGGTAGTTGTTCAAACAGCCACAATTCTTGCTTACAGTGGCCAAATGCGACAAAAAGAATGTCTGGTGAAGCACTAATAATGCGATCAATCATTGCGTCATGTGCTGCATCATCGTAATCAAGGTGTGCATCAGAAGAAAATGAAAGACGAACCCCAGTATCCATGCCAACAATGTGAAGATTGGGATATTTTTTTTCTAACGCCATTTTACAACCTTCAAGAACAGATACATGTAATGATCCAAGTAAATAAACCCGTTTTTGCTGCTTTTCTGCCAACCCACACAAGGCATCCATCATATCTACACCTGGAAATCGATGGACTTGGCCTTGGGCAGCCCATTCTACTCCCATTCCATCACACAGGTTCAAATCACTTTTATTTAATACCTCGTGAAAATACGCATTTTTTTGTGCCAATACCAGCATTTCTGGATTGGGGGTCGTTACCAGGTGTTGTTTTCCGTTTCGCAAAAATTCCCCCATTTTTTCAATAGATTCCGATTTACTATACCCATCAATTCGCACACCCAACACAAAAGCCGACATATACACACAAACAAAAAAAGCCTTAAATATGCTATAATTGAACCATATTTGACAGAGTTTTTCAATATGATATTATCACTCTACATTAACGAGTGACAATTAACGATTGACCCAAATTATGTGTTAATTGTTACCTGTCAAGTATTAATTATCAACGCTATGTTACATCCACAAAATTTTACCCACAAATCACAAGAAGCCTTGCAGCGGGCAAGCCAAATAGCACATGAAAATGGGCAGCCCCAAGTGGATCCACCCCATTTATTTTTGGCTCTTCTCGAACAAGAAGGGGGTGTTGTGTTATCTGTATTCAAAAAATTAGATGTCAATATTGCTGGCCTTAGCGACCATGTGCAACGAATGATTGATGCCTTGCCAAAACAATTTGGAGCTATGGGAGGTGGAGGCCTTGGGCAAATTCTTATGGGCCAAGCAATGATGTACGTCCTTCAAGGTGCGCAAGAAGAATCCAAAAAAATGGGCGATGATTTTATTTCGGTTGAGCATATGTTGCTTGCCTATGTAAAAAATAAAAATCCTATTAGTGACATGCTTACCCTCCAAGGAGCAACGTATGAAGAAATTTTAAAAGTATTAGCTCAAGTGCGTGGCACACAACGGGTTGATTCGCCTACTCCCGAAAGTAAATATCAAGCATTAGAAAAATACGGGATTAATTTTACCGAAAAAGCACGACAAGAAAAAATTGACCCCGTGATTGGTCGTGACGAAGAAATTCGTCGGGTGATGCAAGTATTATCACGCCGTACCAAAAATAATCCGGTACTGATTGGTGAACCGGGGGTCGGAAAAACAGCGATTGTGGAAGGATTGGCACAACGCATCGTCAACGGTGACGTCCCAGAGTCGATAAAGCAAAAAGAAGTGATTGGCCTTGATATTGGGGCTTTGATTGCTGGAACAAAATTTCGCGGTGAATTTGAAGAACGATTTAAAGCAGTGTTAAAAGAAGTGACGGACGCGGCAGGAAAAATTATTTTGTTTATTGACGAGCTTCATACCATTGTTGGGGCTGGGGCAAGTGATGGGGCGGTCGACGCAAGTAACATGTTAAAGCCCGCACTCGCGCGTGGCGAACTTCATACTGTGGGTGCAACGACGTTAAAAGAATATCAAAAATATATTGAAAAAGATCCGGCATTTGAACGCCGATTTCAACCGGTGATGGTAAACGAACCGAGCAAAGAAGATGCCATTGCTATTTTGCGTGGCATTAAGGAAAAATATGAAGTCCACCATGGAGTACGCATTACCGACCCTGCGGTTGTCGCTGCGGTAGAATTATCAAACCGCTATATTAGCGATCGATTTTTACCAGACAAAGCCATTGACTTAATTGACGAAGCAACCTCGGGCTTGCGTATGGAAATTGATTCCATGCCAGACGAACTTGATCGCATGAAGCGACAACTCATGAAAATGGAAATTGAAATTGAAGCGTTAAAAAAAGAAAAGGATGAAGACTCACAAGCACGCATGAAAAAATTAAAAGAAGATGTAGAAAACTTGCGAGAAAAAAGCAATGAAGTTGAGGTACACTGGAAAAATGAAAAAGAAATTATCATGAATATTCGGGATGCGAAAAAAAATATTGACTCATTAAAACAAGAAGCTGACATTACCGAACGCCGTGGCGATTTACAAAAAGTTGCTGAAATTCGCTATCGCGACATTCCCAAAAAAGAAGACGAAATAAAACAACTTGAAATAAAACTGGTAGATATGCAGCGTGGGCGTGCCATGCTCAAAGAAGAAGTAACCGAAGAAGATATTGCGGCAGTCGTTTCTCGCTGGACCGGCATTCCTGTATCAAAAATGCTTGAAGATGACTTGAAAAAACTCACTCGATTAGAAGAAGAATTATCACAGCGTGTGGTGGGGCAAACAGAAGCAATTACCTCTGTGTCAAACGCCATTCGCCGATCTCGCGCAGGCATTTCTGAAGAAAAACGCCCAATTGGTTCCTTTATTTTTATGGGACCAACGGGAGTTGGAAAAACAGAATTGGCAAAAGCTTTGGCAGAATTTTTGTTTAACGACGAAGAAGCCATTGTGCGAGTAGACATGAGTGAATACATGGAAAAACATTCGGTAAGTAAAATGACGGGATCAGCCCCCGGCTATGTTGGCTATGAAGAAGGTGGACAACTCACAGAAAAAATTCGTCGCCGACCTTACTCGGTCGTCCTCTTTGATGAAATTGAAAAAGCACATCCAGAAGTGTTTAACATCATGCTGCAAATTTTGGATGATGGCCAATTGACCGATGCAAAGGGACGCAAAATAAACTTTAAAAACACCGTCATTATTATGACCAGCAACATTGGGTCTGATATGATTATGGAAATGAGTAAAAAAGGCGAATTTGGATTTGGTGAAGAGAGAAAAAACGGCATGAAACAAAATGAAGAGGCCATTAAAACGCGTGTTATGGAAAGTTTGCGAGAACATTTTAAACCAGAATTTTTGAATCGTATTGATGACATTATTATGTTTCATCCACTCGACGAAACACAAATTCGTACCATTGTGGATTTGCAACTTGATCATGTGCAAAAACGGTTGACCGAAAAACGTATCAAACTTGTCGTGTCACAAAAAGCAAAAGAATGGCTTGCCAAAAAAGGCTATGATCCCCTTTTGGGCGCCCGCCCACTCAAACGGGTGATTCAAACAGAATTACTGGATCCATTGGCTCTCGACATATTAAACGGCCTCATCCCAGATGGCAGCACTATTACGATTGAAGCAAAAAAAGAAAAGCTGTTAATAGAAACAAAAAAAATACCACAACCAACAGTAAGTTAATTGCCTGCCCAGCGTAACGAAGTGAAGCCGGGTTGACAAAAAGAAAAGATATCGATACGCTACGACCTCGGTATCTTTTTTTGTATACACGCAAAACAGAAAGGAAGGTCTCAATGGGAGATTCAAGCAAACTTTGGACTGTGCAGAATAATCACGGACAGGTATTGGGCAACGTTCGAGCCATGAATGAAACCAAAGCCCGACAACGAGCGGAAAAACTATGGCGCCGAGAGGGTCGCCTCACCGTACGTTTGGCCCATCCCCAAAAGGCCAAAGATTCAGGGGAATAGCTTGACAACAAGAGAGAAATACGATAGTGTCACGAATCGTATTTCTCTTTGTTCAAGGGGTAAGAGAGAGGGATGTGATACCAAAACACACACAAATAATCACGCGTTTCCCTCACCGCGTGAGAGGAGGTTTGAAACATGGAGATCAACATGAGCCATGAGGGTGGTGAAATGCCCCCCTCTGATCTGGATATGGGTGAAGAACACCCACCAAGCAAGCGTGGCCGTCGCCTGGCGGCCAAAGTCCTGAGCCATCCCTGGCTCGTGCTCATGGCGATCACCCTGATCGTCATCACCATTGTCGGAACAAGCAGCGGGGCGGCATACGCCACGTCGATCGGGCTCACCCTCCCGATCCCCGCGCTCATGTTCTGGGCTTTGGTGCAACTCCTGAACTGGATCACCGAGACGGTGTTCCGAGGTCGACTCAGCCTCATGCTGGCAACCATGGCTACAGCAATCGTACTGATTTCTGTGTATGGCCCCACAGGCTTTTGGCACCGAGTGCAGCATGGAATGGGCCATGTTGCCATTGGCATTGCCAATCTTTGGACCAATCCGGGCAACCCAGATGAAGATGTGGTCGCCACAGTCGACGGTGCAAACCCAGCGCTCAAAGAAAAAAATGCGGGGGTGAACCCTGCCCGCAAAGACACAAAACGATGTGGGAAGCTCGACCACATCGTGGTGCAAAAAGGCTCGCCACCACTCCGAGCCAGCTTCTTCACCGTCAATTCCCTCAACCATGGCGTGGTCATGGGCCACGAGAGCAATGGCGTCTTTCTGCAAGGGAAAGGCGCTCAGAACGTCTACGCGGGCGACGTGTTCTGCCTTCCAAAAGGCTACGACACGGATCCGTCCGTCTGGGACGAACAATCTGCTCAAGAAGACACCCGACGAAACAGTCGGAATTTCCCGGGCTACCCCGACTAGGAGAACCCACGCAACACCCAAATCCCACCCCGTTGCGTGCATCCCCAGTGTATTGTTTTTCACAAAACAATATAGTGGAAAATAAAAAACCTGCCGAAGAGGCAGGTTTTTTATTTTATATATAGTGTTCCAGGCTCCATGTTCCAGAGCTTGCCCGGCGAAGCGCAGCGAAGACGGGTTGCCATGTCTAAGGAAATATTTTCTTCCCATCCTTATTATACAAATGAATCGCCAACACCGGGCATGCTTGAGCCGAAAGCATAATCGTATCTTGATCATGCGCATCTGGATCTACGATGTAGGCCAAATTTTCTTCATCTAACTGATACGTTTGCTCTGCAACGACCACACATGACCCAGCACCAATACAAGCTTGTCTATCAATCACAATACGACGAATCTCACCATCATCTTTTCGCACCCCTTGAGAAATACTATCTGGTAAATCATCTGGGGTAACAAGTGACGTTTCTTCGTCGGCTTTTTTATTATTTTCATCCAGGTATTCTTGTGCTGTTTTTTGATCCATACAAAAAATTAATTATTGTTGTTTATGTCATACAAAAATGCACTGTCTCCCCCATCTAAATCAATAATGACTCCGGGGTGATAGGTGCCACCTTCTTGAATTTCTTTGAGTACTGTTTCTTCTCGTGCGTTAAATACAAAATGTTCTTTTTCTAAATACACATTGGGAGATGTTTGGCAGTAGCCAAGGCACCCACAATAATCGAGGCTCATTGTAGCATTCTCTTGCCCTGCTCGCAAGCCGGTTTGTGCCTCAAGTGTTCGCATAATCCCTTCGGCACCAAACGCCTTACACGATCTGCCAGAGCACACATGAACATGTTTTTTTTCGTCTCCCATATAGAATATATTTAATTGCTTGCCCGGCGAAGCCCTCAGGCGAAGTCGGGTTACTGGTTAACGCGCAAACATTTCTCGCACCTTTTGTGGTGGCTGCCACGGTGGGTCAAAGGTGGTTTGCATGGTGAGTGTGGTAATACCAATTTCTGCAAGCGCGTCACTTATGTCTTGTTTTAATGTTGATTCAAGTGGGCACATGGGCGTCGTGAGCGTCATCAAAATATGCACGGCAGTGTCTTCTTTTACATCTATGTTGTAAATAAACCCGAGTGTCCAAATATCAATGCCAATGTGTGGGTCAATCACGGTTTGGAGTTGTTCTATTATTTTTTCTTTGAGTTGTTCGGGAGACAAAGTATTCATACGTTATAATAAAATTTCGAAAAGAATATGTCACTCCGAGCGAAAGGAGGCCGCAGCCGACTGAAGTCGAGGAGTTCAGGAACGTAATACGATACTGAACTCCTCGACTCCGCTGCGCTCCGCTCGGAGTGACAAACTAATCAGATAGTTACACAGCCCCCCCGTAATATTTATCTGAATAAAATCTGATGAGTTGCTCAATTTCAGGAATTGCCTCCGGACTTGCCACACCTACTTTTAATTTTTTTTGTACATCTTCAAGCGTCATCGCGCCTTCAAGCACGGCTTCTTCAATATCGTGATCAGTAATGTTCAACACTGGGTCAATTACTTTTTTTCCAGACACCATCACACGGTTATGTTGATTGGTATTCCGAAACCATTGATTCACCGCGCCTTGCAGTGCTTTATCACCAAGAACCGAGCAGTGAATTTTTCTGTTTGGCAATCCGCCCAATCGCTCCATAATATGTTGTGGTTTTACTGCCAATGCTTGTGCAATCGTCATGCCGCCATTTTCGGTAAGCATCACAGAAAGCATTGATGTTGATGCAATAGCAGAACCGCAACCAAATGTTTGCCATTTGCATTCGGTAATAATTTCTGTTTTTGGATCAATTTTGAGCCACAATACCATTTCGTCTCCACAGGCGGGAGAACCCACACGACCCATGGCGTCAGCCTGGTAGGTTTCTTCTTCTCCGTGTTTTAAAATATTTTGTGGATTAAAAAAATGTTCTTTTACCACATCGGTATACAGCCAGCTGCCACCTTGTTTGTCTTTAATAGCAGCACCGGCGGGTTTGGTTGTTGGGGTTGGGGTGTTCATATGACGAGGGTAATTGAGAGTGGGCATTGTCATTCCCGCGAAGGCGGGAATCCACTCGTTCTCGCTGAAGAGTGGATCCCCGCCTTCGCGGGGATGACATTAACGCTGCAAATACTGCGCATGCGTATTTTTATTTGGATCGTACGATAAGTTTACCGGAGAAATTTCGCGAAGCCGCTCAACAATTGCAGGTAAATACGTCATCACATAATCAATATCTGCTTTGGTATTTCGTTTGCCCAAAGTAAATCGTAAACTGCCATGGGCATATTCATACGGTAACCCGCAGGCGAGTAATACATGCGAGGGGTCAAGTGATTCCGATGTACAGGCAGAACCGGTGGAACACACAATACCATATTCATCGAGGTATAAGAGCAATGCTTCGCCTTCAATATCTAAAATAGAAATGTTTAAATTATTTGGCAACCGAACCGTTGCATCACCAAGGGCTGGTCCATTCACGCGTACTTTTGGAATGCGTTCTTCAATGAGCTTCCAAAAATATGCACGAAGTTCTATAAGCCGATCATTTTCTGCATCTTTTTCTTGTTGTGCAAGTTCAAGTGCCTTGGCAAAGCCCACAATCAAGGGAACATTTTCTGTGCCTGCACGCAATTTCATTTCTTGCCCACCACCAAACACTAATGGTTGAATAGGCACGCCCCGACGTTTGTACAGTATGCCAACACCTTTTGGCCCATACATTTTACTGCCATTTATGGTAAGTAAATCCACATGCAATTGTTCTACCCCAAGTGGCAGTGCACCCGCTGCTTGGCAGGCATCGCTATGAAAGTATGGGTATTTGGTATTTTTTTCTTTTCGCCATTTTAAAATTTCTCGACCAATATCTGCAAGTGGTTCTACCGTGCCCACTTCGTTGTTGGCATACATGATGGACACCAAAATAGTATCATCTTGCAATGCATCTCGCACTTGATCTGCCGATACAAATCCTTGTTCATCTGGTGGAAGATAGGTCACAGAAAATCCTTCTTTTTGTAATTGTTCACAGGCGTGCAACACGGCGTGGTGTTCTACACCAGTTGTCACAATATGTCCTTTTGATTCGCCCGGCAATTTTTTTTCTGCATATTTTCGGGCTACTCCCAAAATAGCTAAGTTGTCAGATTCTGTTCCGCCACTCGTAAAAATAATGGTATCTTCTTGCGTATCCAAAATCTGTGCAACGCTTGCACGTGCAGCGTCGAGTGCATCGCGTGCTTCACGACCTAATTGATACAGGCCAGAAGAATTACCAAAAATTTCAGAAAAATATGGATCCATTGCTTCTTTTACACGTGCATCAACATAGGTCGTTGCGGCATGGTCAAGGTAAATATGTTTTTTGTCTGCTGGTTTTGGAGGGAAAATACTCGTCATATTAATTTTCTTGCCTGCCCGGCGTAGTCCCGACCGAGTCGGGATGAAGCATGGGCATGTCAGCGAGTGAATAGGCATTCATCGATTGCAGCATATTGGTTTGTAAAACGGTAAATAACGGTTTTGATGTGCAGGTTGATTCTTTTGGGCAGTCGCTGTTTTTTTTCATACATTCTACAATAGCATATTCACCATCTATTGCGTTGATAATATCGGTTAAGCGAATCTCACTCCCCTGTTTTGCCAAAAAATATCCGCCTTGCGCCCCTTTACTCGCAGCAATTAATCCGGCTTGTTTTAGTTTTCGAGCAATTTGTTGTAAAAATAAAAAAGAAATGTTTTGATTTTGTGAAAATAATCGCAAACTTAACACCTCGCCTTTTGGCAATTCTTGGAGTGCGAGTAACAGCTGTACTCCGTAGTCTGTTTGTTTATTGAGAGAAATCATAGGTATAATTCATACTCAAGAACTATGATATAAAAGATTGAGGGGTTTGTCAATGAGCTATATTCAAGATACCTGGAGCATGAAACACGATATGTCATTGCGAGGAGTCTGCCAAAATTAATACCTACTATGTAAAAATAAAAAAAACCTCAAACAAATAGTTTGAAGGCTTTTTATGGATCCGGAGCGTGTTTCATGCAAACACGCTCCGAAGTAAAAAAATTGTCTTGAATGACTACTGATTACGCAGCCATTCGTAGTACTCTTCTTGCTCTTTTTTAGCCTGTTGTGCACGGCGTTCTTCTTCCGTTTGCTTCGCCTTGGGAGGCTCTTCAGGAGGAAGAGGATCGTCTGGGTGAACCGATGGGGCGATTGGCAGAGTTTTCACCCATGAAATCAAACGCCGAACGCGAGTGGCTTTTTCTGTATTGCCGGAAGCAGCAAAACTATCCGCCAACTCAGTGAGGCTTGCATCGCTTGGTGGGAGCACAAGGGCCCACTTTTGTTTTACATACACATCACCAGAAACCACCATGCACAGATCAGGAAATTTGACGATGGCATGGTCCGGACCATCTTTCCGCATGAATTGCGGAAGATTGCCTTGCCCCACCCCACGAAAAGAAATACGGCTTCCACGCATGATCAACATACGTGCAAACTCAACTCCTTTCGGCAGGCAATGAATGGTCACCTCTCCGGACTGTCCTTCAGAGAGGCGAAGCATTTCGGAAACCGCGTCCACCCAGTTGGGAGTGCGGATAAACGAAAAGATTCCATGATGATATTCCGGGGGCCAGCCAAGGTCTGTAAACCGAGGATTGCTAAGCATGGAAATGTATCCTTTCTGCATTGAAAGAGGAAATAAGAACATCTATAGCATAGCCTGCCATATATTTACTAAAAAATCAAGGATATGTCACCCAAAAAGTTAATTGTTAACTGTTACTAGTTAATTGTTAATTTGTGCTCTTTTCCAAAACCCAGTACACTATATCTATCCTTATATCACCCTCTTATTATGATAGAAATCCCCCGCTACACCACCAAATTATTAGACAAAAAATCCCTCACACATAACGTACTAGAACTCACGTTTGAAAAGCCAGAAAACTTTTCTTTTCAAGCAGGCCAATTTGTTCGATTTTTTATTCCAGACCAAACCGGTGAAATCCCCCGCTCCTACTCGCTCGTGTCTACCCCTTTCGACACTACCTTGTCGTTCTGCGTCAAACTTCTCCCCGAGGGCAAAGCATCGGCCTATTTTCCAACCATGCACATAGGGCAAACGATTGATTTTGATGGCCCACGCGGCCGATTTTGTGTCACCGAACAAACACCATTGTATTTTGTGGCAACTGGCTCGGGTATTGCACCCATGCTTGGCCTGATTCGCGATGAATTAGAGTACAAAAAAAATACCAACGAAATATCGCTGTTGTTTGGCTTGCGTCATAAAGAAGATATTTTTTGGCAAGATGAATTTGCTGCATTACAAAATACGTATCAAAATTTTCGATACAACCTGGTGCTGTCGCAGCCAACAGAAGAATGGGAAGGGCTCGAGGGGCGTGTGACGCACCATTTAACCGCACACCATGGTGATCATCACTTTTTTATTTGTGGAAGTCCGGAGATGGTGAAAGATGTACGATCGCTCTTGCTCGCAGAAAAAGTTGAGATGAAAAAGATTCATTTTGAGATTTTTTAAGTATGTACAAAAAAGAAAACAACATTGCATTTGTTGATGGACAAAATTTGTACATGGGAACAACAACAGCTATCCCAAAGTGGCGAATTGATTTAGCAAAATTCCGTAATTATTTATCTGATAAATACCATGTTGCAACAGCGTACTATTTTTTAGGATATATGGATGAATCAAATGAAGAACTCTATGATGACATTCAATCATCTGGGTTTATACTAAAATTTAGAGAACATAACACCAAAATGCTTGGAAAGAAAAAAGGGAATGTAGATAGCGATATTATATTTGCTATTATGAAAAAAATGTATAAAAAAGAAAATTTTAATTCTGTTATCTTAGTTTCTGGAGATGGAGATTATAAACAGCTAGTCGATTTTTTAATTGAAGAAAACCGTTTTAAAAAAATATTATTTCCAAATACTAAATTTGCCTCATCTTTATATAAAAAACTCCCCACAAAATACTACGATAGTTTACAATATGATGGTGTACGAAAAAAGATAGAAAAATAAAAAAGGGTCCCCTTAGGCAGCTAGCCGTTCGGATTCCCTTTCTCTTGATAAAAAGACTATACCTCAAATAAAGACCTTTTGTCAAGAAGATACGTACAAAGGAAAACTACTGCCGATCCTTCTTCATTGTATAGGGTATTCAAAATACCAAAAAACTTTTTTTTCCACTTTTATTTGATATACTAAGAATAATTAGGAATACATCACTCCTCTACAAACATATATTTTATTACACCCTATGCAAACAATCACCATCTGCGGATCAATGGCTTTTTTTACACAAATGATGGAACTCAAAGATACATTAGAAAATATGGGGTTTATTGTTCATACCCCGATACTTGAAGGCTCCGGAACTGATTACTCTCTGTTAACCGAATCTGAACAAAGAGAAACCAAAAATAAATTTATCAACAAACATTTAGATAAAATAAAAGAATCACATGCTATATTGGTAGCAAACTACGACAAGAAAGGTATTGAAGGCTACATAGGTGCAAATACATTTATTGAAATGGCTTTTGCCTATGCGTTGAATAAAAAAATATATATTCTAAAAAGTATTCCCGACCAAGATAATAAGATAGAAATTATGGGGTTACTGCCAATATGTTTGAAAGAAGATGTACAATCTCTTGTAGCAAAAAATGGTGCATAATATTCCCATCGTATGAAAAAAATAATTCTATTCACAATAGCCGTTCTATTACTCCCCATCAGCGTTCACGCCTATGTCGAGTACCAACGAGACTACTTATTTTTTTCATACGGCCTAGGGTCCCTTACCATAGAACCCCAAACAAAAAATTGCGATCCATGCAGTGGATTTATTATACGAGGGCTTGGTGCTGAACAAGTATATATTGATACATCAACACAACATGTAAGCTCCGTACTCACACAAAACGACATACAACGTGGCATGCTCCCTCTTGAGCCAAATGAAGCATATGTGCGAATACCAGCTAATACCCGCCATAATTATGCACTTTGGAAAATCCACGGAACTGTAGAAGAAAAACCATTTGTATTAGTCGGTCTTTCGATGGAGGGTGAATTAATAGAAAATAAATTATTTATGCATGGGCTCATTGCAGGGGCAGTCGTGCTGGTTCTTGTTGGTTTGATTGTATATATAAAGAAAAAAGTATGACACTGATTTAAATAACTTAATAAAAGTATACAAACTATTCATAAATCCCCCCTATATGAACACCCCAACCCTCCTCACGCTTCTCGCCACCACCGTATTGCTAAACGGCTGCGCGCTCGCCAATCCACCACAAGCGATGGAATCAAACAACACAAAAACGAACACACAAACTGAACAACCAACAAATACACAGCCAATAGAACCCGTACAAACAAATGAAACACTCGATCTCAGTAATCAAAATCTACAAAAAATACCAGCATCTGTTTTTAATCAAAAAAATTTAGAAGAGCTTAATGTGTCACACAACCAATTAACTGGGGCAATTCAAGCAGAAATACGCCACCTGCAAAATTTACAAGTGCTGAATGCCAGTTATAATGCCATGACCGGAGTTCCTGCAGAAATTGGACAACTCAGTAACTTGCAGATACTAGATTTGTCCAATAACCAGCTGACGGGGTTACCATATGAACTGGGTAATTTGCACAATTTAAAAACCCTCAATATATCTGGCAATAATTATTCTGAAGCCGATTTGAGTGTGATACAAGAAAAATTGCCAAAAGATGTGCAAATAATGAAGTAGCGATACATGTGCTGTTGAGACGAAAATTTTTTATGCAAAAAAAATACTCCATACTTTTTTTCGGGTTTCTCATTTCAGGGATAGTCTTTTTGTATTTTTTCCTACCTCACAAATATACCCAGCATTCAATCCATGATATATATGAATATTCTGAAATTAATTTCAATACCATTGATTATGCTATTGCAAAAATACCACCTGAACACATTGCATCACTGCATTTCTATTACAAAAACGAGGAGAACCAAAAATTTACCGATATCAATCATCTCAAAAAAGAAAAACAAAACTTAATTTTTGCAACAAATGCTGGTATATTTTCACGCACATACGAACCATTAGGCTTGTACATTCAAAACGACATAACCATTTCAAATATAAACACGAGTACTGGTGAAGGCAATTTTTATCTTGAACCGAATGGCGTATTTTTTATAAAAAAAGACGAAGCGACGATTATTGAAACAAATGCATTTCAACATGATGCCGATATAGCATACGCAATACAATCGGGGCCGGTGTTAGTCACCAACAATACTATACATCCCCTCTTTAACAAAGATTCAGAAAATAAATTTATTCGGAATGGTGTAGGAATAGATACAGATGGAAATATTATTTTTGCAATATCCAATACTCCTGTTTCATTCTACGAATTTGCTTCATTTTTTAAAGAAAAACTCAACTGTCCCAATGCACTCTATTTAGATGGTGCAATATCGGAAATGTATGTTCCTGGATATAGAGAACATACCAAAGAAAAATTTGGCGTCATTATTGGTATTCTCGATCAATAAAAAAGACTGGCGATGTACATCCCAGTCTTATTCTTAATCTCAATCTTTCGTCTTAAAACGGCAACGTCAAATTGATACCCTTCCCAATAGCAGCACCACTTGCCGAAACAGCCACAGGTGGCGGATCAAAATTCACAGCAAACGGCATAATTTCTCCGGTAATCGTGGGGTAATACAACATTTTATTTTGTCGGCCGTATTCGTATAATTCTTTCGTTACCTTTACATCTTGCTCACAATACTTTTTAATTTCGTCAATTTTTCCTTGCTTATACCACTCTTGAGCTTGAAGCCCGTCGGCACTTTTTTCTATTTGGAGCGTTGCTTTGGCTAAATCATTTAATTTATACCGCTTGCCGAGTACGTCTTTTACCACTTTCAACATATCCAAACTCGGAAATGCGGTGAGTTCTCCGGGGTAATATCTATTTAAAATCGGAATATCAAAGTGATCACTATTATACCCAATGAGTCGATCGGCTTTTTCAATATACGGCCAGAGACCCGATAAATTTGTTTCATCAAAAGAAACATAAGAATCAGTGGCGTAATCAAAAATAGAAACAACGGTTATTTTTAGTTGCGAGTAATCACGAATGTCTCCAATGGTTTCAATATCAAATATGAGTTCTCTTGACATAGGTAAGGGGGGTTATATACATGGCAGCATGGAACATGGAGCATTGAACACAAAATAAAGACTGAGACTGAGAATAAGACTAAGATTAAAATTTGTCATCCTGAACTTGTTTCAGGATCTCTAAATTTATAGTGTTCAGATCCTGAAACAAGTTCAGGATGACATTCAAACTAATCTTACTTGATTGCTATTGTGTTCCATGCTCCATGTTCCATGTATCGTGTTCAATCATTTTTTCCCAATATTCGGCTCCGCACTATACGTGGCAGAAATATATTGGCCAATAGGCTGTGCAGTGATTTTTGGTATCACCTCTTCTATATGTGCGGCTTCTTCTACAGATACGGCTGCAATAGGAATATGTAATACATAGGCCCAGGTATTTGCCAGGGTCACCCCGATGCGAGTGTTGGTAAAGCTGCCCGCACCTACTACCACGGCAATGCCTTGAATATCGGTGGTGCTCAAATGGTGTTGAGATAAAAATGTATCGACACAGGCAAGTAATTCTTTATTTTTTTCTTGTGCCACAAAATGTTTGGCCTCTTGATTGATTGACAACAGTGAGAGGGCAATAGTGTCTTGTACGGATAAATCGATGAATAAATACATAGAGAGCCATTATGAAACATTGAGTGTATTCACCAATTTCAAATGTTTGGATTCAAACAATGAAAATAAAAATCTATCCATCACATGCCTACGATCTTGAAATTCTTTTTCACTCATAAACGTGTAGCGAATAGCACACCCCACCTCTTTTTCGTAATCGGTAATTAAATTGGTTAATGTTTTTTCTTTAATATTCCCAACAAGTAACATATCCGATGGTGCATCTTTATCACCCGTAAAGCAGCCACTCACAAGAAGCAAAAGAATATCACCGCCTTTTTGCTTTATTAATTCTAAAAATTGTTCTTCCCCCAGCATGCTATCTTTCAAGAGCAATCCTTGCAATTCAGTATACAATACCGATGATTTATTTAAAATATAATATTTTTTTTGCGGGCCTTTTTCTTTTTCAGAGCCTACTTTTTCTGCCACTTCTTGCAAAATGCCACTTTCTAAAAGAACAGACAATTCTCGGCGCACCGCATTAATTTGCGTTTCGAGCACTCGCGTTATTTCACGAACAAAAAATTTTTTATCGGGTTCACGAAAAAAAAGCCGTATAAGCTTGAGGCGCGTTTTTGAGCCAAAGAGATGTTCTAGCATATGCGAGTTTATATGGTACACTACTGTATTGAGGACTATTGGGATAGTTCAATATACCAATTTGACAAAGTATAGTATAATAGCAACCATTGATAAAGTCAAAATATGAAAGCATTCCTTGATATTCAAGAATTTTTTGTTGAAGGGCCTCGTTCGGAGGACTCTTCACATGTACTCCTTCACGTAAGTGAACCCGACCGTGAAAACGAAGAACAAGGGTATTTTTTTGCATTATGTGAAATGGAAGGGGCCGAGCGAGAGCATATTACCGCCCTCCAAGAAATGATTGACCAGATTGAAACAGGCTACTACGAAAGTGATTTTGAAGGTGATACTCACCCCTTTGAAACCACCTTAACCGCCATGAACGGACACATGAATCCCCTTCTTGCATCAGAAAATCTTCGCATGCACTGCTTTGTGGGCGTTATGACGCCAGACCATATTATATTTGCGACACATGGAGCTCCTCGTGGCTATGTTATGTATCCCAAAAAAGATGGATACAAAATGATTCATCTTATAAAAGAAGAACATCAGGCTGGCGATGAGCAACTTTTTTCTTCTGTCACACAAGGGCCACTTTCACCCAATGATATTGTGTGTATTTTGACTCCGCGTGTATTACAGCATATTACGCCAAGCCGTATTCAAACCATTTGTACCTCACGGAGTGTGCAAGATAGTGCTACCTATATACAACAATTACTCACACAGCTCCGAACGGGAAATTCCTTTGGTGGTATTATTTTTTCTGCCCAACTGCCCCCAGACCCAACCATGCCCGTACAAAAAAAACAACACACACGTCACCTTGGTTCCGAAGCATCACTCAATTCATTACTCCAAACCCAACAAGAAACCGCCGATACCTTGGCGCCCCAAATTGCGACAAAAACAAAAAAACTCATGTCCACTGTTATGGGGCCGCAGCAATCAGAGAAACCATCAAGTATGCGGGGTAGACGGTCTTCTCGATCAGAAGATGAATCGGTGATAAATGCACTCCTTATCGGCACGGGAAAAGCCGTAATATTTTTACTTCGCATGACACTCTTTTTTGTCAAAAAAATAGGCATGTTTATGTTTCGCTTTGTGAGTATGCTATTTTTGTTTACCACGAATTACGGCAAGCAACGCCAACAAGTAATTGCCGAAGTTGCTCATAGTATCAATGCAAAAAAAAGATATATTCAAGACTTACCACTCGTCAGTAAAGTATTGTTTATTGCCATGATTCTTTGTATAGGCGTGTTTGCCGGTAGTATTATTTTGTTGCAAGTAAAAGAAAAAGAAGCACAAAAAATAACCGCATATACACAGCAAATGCAAGCCGTTCAAGATAAAAAAGATGCTGCGGACGCACGGCTTATTTATGGTGACACCCCACAAGCCCTCACACTCCTCCAAGAAGCAACAGCGCTGCTTACTGCAATAGATCCAACCACAGATGAGCAAACACAAAACATTGCAGCATTACAACAAGAAGTAAACGACGTGTTGAACACTCTTGAAAAGAAAACAATGCTTGTACCAACGAATACATTTTCTATTACCGCAGCATTTTCAAACGCCAAAGTAGATCATATAGAAAAAATTGGTGACACTATTCTTGCCTCTGGTATCGAGGACACTACCTCATATAGTATCAATACTGTCTCAGGGCAAGTAGAAGCCATTCCTCATGAAAGCATTCCCGGTATTCATGCTGCCACCACCCCCAAAGAACAAGATAAAATAGTATTTGTCACAAAAAACAATACGATTGCAGAATTTGATCCGCAAACAAAGGGTATTTCCCAAAAAGAAATTACCTATCCTCTTGAAGGAGCACGTATTGATGACCTCCTCGTGTATAATAGAAAATTATATACACTGAATGCAGCAGGCAATCAAATATATAAGCATAATCAAACACAACTCGGATATGACAAAGGAACTCCGTGGATTTCTTCACAAGATACACTGATATCCAATGCAACATCACTTGCTGTTGATGGTGATATTTTTGTATTAGAAAATACCGGCATAGTGAGTAAATTTTCTGCTGGGAAAAAACAAGATTTTGGTATACAGGGACTCTACCCGACACTTACGTCTGGCACAGAACTGTGGACATATGCCGATGTCCCTTACATCTATATATTAGACCAAACAAGTAAACGAGTTATTCTTGTGAATAAAGAACAAGGTACGGTGGTATCACAATACACTGCCGAAAACTGGCAATCCCCCAGCTCAATGGTGGTGGACTACGATGCAAAAAAATTATATGTGTTAGATAGTAATACGGTATATCAATTTGACTTGTAATAACATACCGTACACTCACTACTGTCATCCTGAACCTTCGGCGTGAGCTCAGGTCGAATGCTGGCTTCAAGATGACAAAAAATCCGATCGAATGATCGGATTTTGTTATATTGGGGTCTGTTGTTATTTCAAAGTAACTGTAGCACCAGCTTCTTCTAATGATTTCTTTAATTCTTCTGCTTCTGCTTTACCAATTTTTTCTTTTACCATTTTTGGTGCTCCGTCTACCAAGCCTTTTGCTTCAGCAAGGCCAAGTCCGGTTGCAGCTTTCACTGCTTTAATAACACCAATTTTGTTGTCGCCAGCAGCTGTCAATTCAACAGAAAATTCTGTTTGCTCAGCAGCAGCTTCAGCACCACCAGCACCACCGGCCATAGGAGCCATCATCATAGCTGGAGCAGCGGCTGATACGCCAAATTTTTCTTCCAACACTTTCACTAATTCTGAAAGGTCGAGTACTGACATTTTTTCAATTTCTTCTACTAATGATTTGAATTTTGCTGGTACTTCTACCGGCATTTTTGCTTCTTCTGACATATATAAATACGGTTAAATAAATTTTAATTATGCTTTACTTTTTTCAATAGCACCTAACACGGTTACCAAGCCACGCAAGTTTCCCGCAAGCACATTCACAAAGCCAGATACTGGTGCATTGATAGTGCCTACCAATTGACCAAGTAATTGTTGTTTGCTTGGTAATTTTGATAATGCGGTTACTTTTGTTGCGTCAATAAAAGATCCTTCGAGTAATCCACCAAAAATAGTGAGTTTTTCATGATCTTTTGCAAATTTGGCAACAATTTGAGCGGCAGCTACTTCGTCGAGAGTTCCAAAAAAACCAGCAACCGCACCTTGGAATGATTTGGTATCAACGTCTAAACCTGCAGTACTGAGTGCTTTTTTCATCAATGTTTTTTTGGTGGCAACACAGATAACGCCTTGTTCGCGACATTTGTTGCGAAGCTCATTGGTTTCTTTAATGTTCAATCCTTGAAAATTGGCAAATACTGCCGCTTTTGACGATTGAAGTGCACTTTGGAGCTGATCCAATGTTTTTTCTTTTTGTTGTCTTGTTTTAGCCATAATTGGGTAGGATGAATGTAGAAACTACATGCATCTAATAAAAAACTGTGGTAAAAACCACAGACCGTTAGGGTACAGAATCGACCTTGATAGAAGGGTTTTGATGCCAATGTAGCATACAGTAACTCTCTTATCAGTACCTGGGTAGCGTATTTAATCGGGACGGATGTCCTGAAGCTACTGTCTATGGTGAAAACAGAATACCATACCAAATATATTTTTGTCAATATCTCTCATTTCTTACAAACGCAATTATCTGGTATACTAAAAAAGTTAGTATACTCTTGTTTTTTATATGCCTAAAAACACACGCGTCGAGCAACGAAGCATCATTACTACATGTGCCGATTTCTTAACAAAAGCATTTGGAACTGTTTGGTTTTTTATGCTTCATGTCGTAGTATTCCTCGGATGGATACTGATTAATATGGATATACTTCCATTTCTCCCAGCATTTGACCCTTACCCATATGGTTTGTTGACGACGGTCGTATCACTTGAGGCTATATTTTTAAGCATTATAGTGCTTATGAGCCAAAACAGAGCGAGTGACCTTGCAGATATTCGAGAAGAATTAGATTTAGAAATTAATATTAAAGCAGAAAACGAAATTACCCGCATTATCAACATGCTGGACGAAATTCACGATCATTTAGGACTAACCCCCGAAGACGATCCTGAACTACAAGAAATGAAGAAAAAAACAAACATTAACGATGTAAAAAAGAAACTTATCAAAATGAGAAATACACAATAAAATTCACAAATAAAAAATCGTCCCGACCGCAGTCGGGACGATTTTTTATTAGGTTAATTGTTACCTGTTAAAAGTCAACTGTCAACGCGTAGCCCGTAGGGGAATCGAACCCCTGTTACCAGGATGAAAACCTGGTGTCCTAACCACTAGACGAACGGGCCATAGCACACGATACAGACAATAGTATATAGAGATTTTTCTATTGCGTCAAGAGATGGTAAAATAGCAACATATTCTTATCACCTAATTGACAAAACGAGCTTTTATTGCTATAGTTAGCTATTATTAATTTAGGAGGATCATCCGATCCTCCGAGGACTCGAATCTTTTGTGTCATGTGACCCAATCAGAACCTCGGGTCACACATTTTTTATGACACAGGATACAACACCCGTACCTTCTTTTGACAAATTAGGTATTGCACCAGAACTCTTAGCCGTTTTGAACAAACTTTCATTTACTTCGCCAACTCCCATTCAGCACCAATGTATTCCAACGGCGCTTGAAGGCAAAGATATTGTGGGAATTGCACAAACAGGAACCGGAAAAACCCTTGCATTTGGTCTCCCCATGATTCAACTCTTGGGCAAAAACAAAGGCCAAGGATTAATTTTGTTGCCTACGCGTGAATTGGCACTCCAAGTAAACGACGTGATTCAAAAAATTGGCAGCCATTTTGGGCTCCGTACTGCGGTGCTTATCGGTGGTGCATCGTCTCATCAACAAATTCAAGCCATGCGAAAAAATCCGCATATTCTTATTTCTACCCCGGGACGCTTAATTGCGCATTTGCAAGAAAAAAATCTTTCTTTATCACGCATCACCATGATTGTACTTGATGAGGCAGACCGAATGTTTGATATTGGATTTGCTCCACAAATAAAACAAATTTTAAATTACGCACCCAAAACGCGCCAAACACTTATGTTTTCTGCGACTATGCCTGCGCCAATTGCAGAAATTGCAGGACGCTACATGAAAACACCACTTCGCATTGAAGTAGCCCCTGCGGGCACAACAGCGGCAAAAATTCAACAAGAAATTTTTATTGCATCAAAAGATGTTCGCACACAACTATTAGAAAAATTATTGGCAGATAATACTGGTACTGTGCTTATTTTTTCTCGCACCAAATATGGCGCAAAAAAAATAGCAGCCGTCGTTCGTGCTATGGGCCATACAGCCAACGAAATTCACTCGAACCGTTCACTCCCCCAACGCCAGGCTGCCTTGGCAGGATTTAAAAATGGGACGTACCGAGTACTCGTGGCAACAGATATTGCTGCTCGTGGTATTGATGTTACCGGTATTTCCCTTGTAATCAATTACGATTTACCAGATAATCCAGATGATTATGTGCACCGAATTGGCCGTACAGCTCGTGCTGGCACCACGGGAAAAGCCGTGTCTTTTGTGGGTCCCGAAGAACGAATGGAACTCAAACAAATTGAACGATTAATTAAAAAATCATTACAAGTCACTCCCCTTCCAACACTTCCTCCTCGCCGTACCATAGCACCACCCGCACGAGGACCTCGCTTTACGCCACCACAAAAAAACAAACGTCCTGCGTTTGGTGGAGGAGAATCAAGAAATACACCCAATCGACGCAGTGGAAATACTGGAGGGAGAAATAATTTTTCTCGGAGAAATGCATCTCGAAGTCGATAAACTATTTTGAAAAAATAGAAAATTACAGTAGAATACACCATGTCATCCTGAACTTGTTTCAGGATCTGAATATTATTTGAAGAGATCCTGAAACAAGTTCAGGATGACAATCAATATGAGAATACTTGGTATTGAATCCTCTTGCGACGATACCTCTGTCGCACTCGTGGATATTACTGATACTACGAGCACCGTGCTTGCTGAAAAAACAGCAAGTCAAATTGAGGTACATAAAAAATATGGTGGTGTGGTACCCGAAATTGCTGGCCGAAAACATGCGGAAAATATTTTACCAGTGGTAGAAGAAGTGTTGAATGGATACCCACAAAAACCAGATGCGATTGCGGTAACAAGCGGCCCAGGACTCGTGACCGGATTATTGGTGGGTGTGGAAGTAGCAAAAAATTTATCACACCTGTGGAATATTCCACTTGTTTCTATGAATCACATTGATGGGCATATACAGTCCGTTACTATTGGGCTTTCACCTGAATTACTTGTGTATCCAGCACTCTCGCTTGTCGTGAGTGGTGGTCATACAGAACTTATTTTTATGCCAAAGCATGGGGTGTACGAATGCATTGGCACCACGCGCGATGACGCGGCCGGAGAAGCATTTGATAAAGTGGCAAAATTATTAGACTTAGCCTATCCGGGCGGACCAAAAATTTCTGCGTTTGCGAAAGATGGTGACACAAAAAAAATACCCTTCCCCCGCCCGATGATGGATAGTGATAATTTTGATTTTAGTTTTGCGGGGCTCAAAACAGCAGCACTCTATTGGCTGCAAAACCACAAGATTGAAAGCCCGGTAACGCCTGAATCATTTTTGCACGAAGGCACGGTGACCATCAATGATTTTTGTGCTAGTTTTGAACAAGCCATTGTGGATGTATTAGTTGCAAAAACGCTTCGCGCCGTACAACAATATGCACCCAAAACAGTTATACTCTCGGGTGGTGTATCGGCAAATAACAAACTTCGCGAAACCCTCAAATCGGCATTAGAAGAGCAACACAGCGACGTACTCTTTTTATTTCCAGAAAAAAAATACTGCATGGACAATGCAGCAATGATTGCGATTGCGAGTTACGAAAAAGTAAAACAGCAACAATTTACGCATTGGAAAGATATTATTGTGAATCCCAACTGGAGAGTGTACCAACAATAAGTCTGGCCACTTATGTGTCACTCCTCGACTCTTTGCCTAAAAACTCATCGCTCGGAGTGACACAATGAGATATTTAAGTGAAATATCTTTAAAATTTAACAATAAAAATATGCTCGGTTTCGTTAAAAAATTCCTAACAAAACGAGAAGGCAAAATTAAGTATGATCAACTTCTCAAGGGCTTTCTTTCAGACGGCACATTAGAAGGTATTGAAAAGCAAGAACTTGAAAAAATAGCTAAAGAATATGGCTTTTCTACAGACGAACTTTTGGATGCTCATAAGAAGGCAAGCACACTTGCTTTTCAGAATATTATAGGCGATGGAAAAATTACAGAGGACGAAAAAAAATCTCTTGAGGAACTCATGGATTATTTTGGGATAAGCCAAAAAGATTTTGAATTTGACCAAAAAGCATTTAACAAATTTTATACGTTGGGCCTTATTGAAAAAGGTATTCTTCCCGAAATTCAGCAACACAATATAGACATTATTTTTAAAAAAGGAGAAATTTTACACTGGGGATGTTCTGCCATTATAAAAAAATATAAGCGAGTTACAAATCGCATTAGCTATGGCGGTACAACAGCTTCAATCAAAATTATGAAGGGACTTCGCTATCGTGTAGGTTCAGCCAGTTTTTCAACATCCTCAAGCGAACATCTGGTAACTGAAGATTCTGGTGCTTTTTGGCTCACCAACCAAAGGATAGGATTTAAAGGAAACAGAAAAAATTTTGCCTTCCCTTTTTCTAAAATCCACGCTTTTGAACTAACACAAGCTGGACTCGTAATTTTTAAAGAGGGCAAAGAAACGCCTTACATTATAGGCTTAGATGATTATGATATTCCGTGCATGATGATCTCGCATATTTTAAATGACTATAGGGAATAAATTTTAAAAATACATCAGTTTCTTGATATTATACCCATGCCAAACATAGCATACACGCAAACGAGTTGTGAACAATATTTACTTTACGAAACAAAAAAAAATCCGTATAGTACAAACCAGTGTTGTTCATTTCACCAAACGATCCTGTCGAAAGAGGGTCGTTTTTGTTATAACAAAACAGGAGGTATCTTTCATGATCGAAAACGTACAGCGTCAGATTCTGTTTGCGGGGAATAGCAACCCCACACTCGCTCACGCGATCTGTGGAGAATTGCACTGCAACCTCGGCGAAGCCCGAGTCACTCGATTCTCTGACGGAGAAATTCGTGTAGAGATCGGCGAATCGGTGCGTGGTGCGGATGTATATATCATCCAAAGCACGTGTGCACCGACCAACGACAACCTCATGGAACTGCTGATTATGGTGGATGCACTCAAGCGTGCCTCGGCCGGAAGCATTTCTGCCGTTATGCCCTACTTTGGGTATGCACGGCAGGATCGCAAAGCCGCTCCTCGTGCACCTATCACCGCACGGCTGGTGTGCGATCTCCTCACTGTATCGGGAGTTGGTCGCATCATCACCATGGAGCTGCATGCAGGCCAAATTCAGGGCTTTTTTAACGGCCCAGTCGACCACCTGTTTTGCTCGCCAGTTATGGTGGAGCATCTCCAAGCACTTGGGTTGAACAAACCCGTGATTGTGAGCCCAGACGCTGGTGGTGTAGAGCGAGCGCGAACCTATGCCAAACGATTAAACGCCGCTCTTGCCATTGTCGACAAACGTCGCTCTGGCCCCAACGTTGCCGAGGTCATGCACCTTATTGGCGATGTTGACGGCTGCGACGCAGTACTCGTAGACGACATGATTGATACGGCCGGCACCATTTGCCAAGCAGCGTTGGCTGTGCAGCAACATGGGGCCAAGCGTGTCTTTGTGCTGGCAACCCACCCAGTGTTGTCTGGACCAGCAGTCCAACGACTCACGACAAGTGTGATCGAGGGTGTCATCGTGTCTGACACGATTCCCCTCTCTCCCGAGGCTGTGGCATGTACGAAAATTACGGTGGTTTCGACCGCTGCAATTTTTGCACAAGCCATTCAGCAAATTCATGGAAATGGCTCGGTATCCAGCCTCTTCGCTTCGTGAAACCTGCCAAAAAAATTCCGGCGATTTACACCCGCCGGAATTCCCCTTACATACCCACATTATTCTTCAGTCACAAATACTTTCCCTGTTCCAATAATTGATTCAATTGAGGCTTGCACCGTTTCATTCCAAAGCAGTGTTGCTTGCGCTTGAATCGTGGTTGTTGGTAATTTAATATAAATACTATACTCACCCGGATGCGCAGCAAATATTTTTTTTAAATCCTCACCATAGATGCGGGCTTCATCGGCGGTCAACAAGAGTGTCACAATTTTTTTTCTTTTTGACTCAGCCGATACTTCTGTTCTTCCAAGTGAAACAGCACGGGCAACGTCGTGTGCATTGTGTTTATTCAACACATACACATTTTCCGCAAATACTTTATTGTCGCCCTCTTCTTTTGGTGTTTTGCCTACAATACACATCAATGCACCATCTTGCCAGTGATCTTTTGTGCGTTCATATGTTTTTGGAAATACCAACACTTCCAGCGCTCCACTGGTATCTTGAATAGTCACAAACAACATGATACTTCCTTTTTTGGTTACTTTCTTTTTCAAGCTCGCAATAATACCACCCACTGTTACCCACGCATCACGTGGTTGTAATTCTACCTCAGTTAGGGGAACAAGTGATGTCCCCAGTATTTGTTGATAATACAAAAATGGATGCGACGAAATATAAATGCCTAACAATTCTTTTTCCCAGGCTAATTTTTGTTCTAATTCCACCGGTGCGGCATCTCGGAGTATTAGTTTACTATCAAACGCAATACTCGTTCCGGCAAATAATGATACTTGATTGGTCACTGTTTTTTCTTTGGCTTGTTTACTAAACAATAATAATTGTTCGCTATTGGCAAGCAGCACCCCACGATCAATACCAAATGAATCAAGTGCACCGGCTTTGGCTAAACTTTCGACTGATTTTTTATTCAAATCTTTATCAGTGACACGAGTCAACAGATTTTCTAAGTCCGTATATTGTCCATGTTCTTTTCTTTCGCGATATATGACTTCACAAATATGTTCACCGACATTCTTAATGCCTGATAACCCAAAACGGATAATGCCCGGCTCGCCTTGTTTTGATACCATGGCAAAATTTCGGAAACTTTCATTCACGTCTGGTGGTAACACACGTATATTCATGCGGCTACATTCATGCACAATAGCGGCTACTTTATCGGAATCGCCAAATTCAGCTCGTAACACGGCCGTCATATATTGCACCGGGTAATTGGCTTTCATGTATGCTGTTTGATAGGCCACAATACCATAACTCGCGGCATGCGATTTGTTAAACCCATACGAAGCAAATGGTTTAATACGCTCCCACAAATCGGTCACAACGGCTTTTTCAATATGATGTGCCAAACAACCTTTTTTAAATTTTTCTTCCTGTTCTTTCATGAGCTCGGGAATTTTCTTTCCCATGGCTTTCCGAAAATTATCTGCTTCAAGCCAATCATACCCAGCCAATTTAATGGCGGTCAACATGATGTCGTCTTGATAAATAAGTAAGCCCAATGATTTTTCTAATGTATCTTCGAGTGCTGGGTGCGGGTAATCAATAAATTCTGGGTGGTGTTTTCGTTTAATATATTCGGGAATAAAATCCATTGGCCCCGGGCGGTACAATGCTACCATGGCCATAATGTCATCAATCGTGGTGGGTTTCAATTCTTTAATCCACCGAATCATGCCAGAACTCCCAAACTGAAACACACCCATGGTTTCACCACGAGAAATCATATCAAAGGTTTTTTGGTCGTCGAGTGGCAGGTGATAAATGTCTACGTCTTCGCCGGTTGTTGCTTTTACAATTTCCACAGCGTTTCCTAAAATTGCCAAATTTCGAATTCCCAAAAAATCGTTTTTGAGTACCCCGGCTGCTTCAACCGCATGCATTTCGTATTGGGTCACTAATTTTTCTCCACCCGTTTCTTTTTGTACGGGAGTAAAATCCGTGAGTGGCGTGGGTGAAATAACGACGCCAGCCGCATGAATAGAGGTATGCCGAGCACACCCCTCAACCTTTTTGGCTAAGTTTAATAAGCGTGCCACGTCTGGATTTACCTCATATAATTTTTGTAAATCGGGCGACTCTTTGAGCGCTCGTTCAATAGTCATAGGAAACCCTTGCGCACCTTGGGGAATCAATTTGGAGACTTGATCACAAAATGTGTACGAGAGTCCTAATGCTCTTCCCACATCACGAACACTGGCACGGGCGGCCATAGTTCCAAAGGTAATGATTTGTGCTACCTTATCCACCCCATATTTTTTTGTCACATACTCGATCATTTCTTCTCTGCGGTCATCGGCAAAGTCCGTATCAATATCGGGAGCACTCGGGCGGAATGGATTTAAAAACCGTTCAAATGGCAGTTTAAATCGAATAGGATCAACGGTAGTAATACCCAGCACATACGACACCAACGACCCAGCGGCAGATCCACGAGTCGATTCTACAATACCGTTTTCTTTTGCATATCGCACATAATCGGCAACACAAATAAAATACGGCGAATAGCCTTTTGTTTTAATAATGTCTAATTCATATTCTATACGCTCACGAATTTCGTCCGTCACCGGGTCATAATACTTACCAACACAGGCATAGGCTTCTTGACGAAGATGTTCATCGGCCGTTACGTTGGGCGGTAATTCTACCGGTGCAAAATGCCAATTATTCAATGCAATTTCTATATTGATTCTGTCAGCAATTTTGCCTGTATTTTCAATGGCTTCAGGAACATGACGGAATCGTGAAGCAATGTCTTCGGCAGTATTAAACGATCGATCAACTTGGCGATAATCTTCTCGATCGGTATAGTGCACTTTCCACCCATTACTAATACAACGCAAAATATCTTGCGCTTCGGCATCGTCTGGTTTTAAATAATGTACGTCTCTTGTGGCAACAAGTGGAATCCCTGTTTCTTTCGAGAGTTGAACAAGTTGTGTGTTCACCTCTATTTGACCGTGAATTGCAGGATGGTCTTGCAGTTCTAAATAAAAATAGTCTTTACCAAATATATCTTGATATTCTTCTGCCACACGCTTGGCATCGGCATATTTTTTTTGGAGCAATAATTGAGGAATCTCTCCATCAATTGCGCCAGAAAGGGCTATAATATGTTTGCTATACTCGCGAAGTAGTTTTTTATCAATACGAGGCTTGTCGTTAAAAAATCCTTTCAAATGCCCTTGTGAAGAAAGCGTCATGAGGTTTCTATACCCATCATAATTTTCTGCCAATAATACTAACCCGTATGGCGTTTTATCTAATTCCGGGTCTTTGTCTTCCATACCCCGAGGCGCAACAAATGCCTCAAATCCAATAATAGGTTTTATCCCCTCTTTTTTACATACTTCATAAAATTCAATTGCTCCATACATCGATCCATAATCCGTGAGTGCCAATGCTGTATACCCCTTTGCTTTTGCAGCCTGAACCAAGTGCTTTACTTTGGTTAAGCCATTGAGCAAAGAATAATGGGAGTGGACATGCAGGTGAACGAAGGGCATAGGGACGGGTCAAAAGTGGAGGTATAGTAGCTTATTTTTGGGTGAGAATCAATACGGTATACGATGCATGGAACATGGAGCACAAAAATTTTGAATTAAGAATAAGACTGAGATTGAAATTCGTATTTCAGTCTTATTCTTAATCTTAATCCCAATTTTTAACATCGTGTTCCATGCATCGTATAAATATGCTATCCTATACCTATATTTTCTATGAACCGACCCGCATTACTCAAAAAAAACTTCTCAAAAATTTTTTGGATCACCGCACTAGTGAATGTAAAAGTAGTGAATGTGGTGATGTCATTATTTTATGTGCACAGAGGTATCACCTTATCGCAAATTTTTACATTAGCGATTCTTTGGTCTGTGGTAAATATGATTTTTGAAGTCCCCTCAAGCTACCTTGCTGATAGATGGGGAAGAAAAAAAACTATTATCGTAGGCATTTTGGGCAGCATGATGTATTGGAGTATATTTTTATTTGCTCATAGCTTTGTTATGTTTGCTATTGGTGTTGCCTGTTATGCATTTTCTATCGCGATGCTCTCTGGCACGCAAGAAGCGCTTCTCTATGATACAGGAAAAGAATTAGACAAAGAAAAAGATAATATAAAAGAATTAGGAAAATTTCATTCATCGCTCAGCTTGTTTAAAATTATTACGCCCATTATTGCGGTGCTTATTGCCAAAGACATGAGTGAGATACAGTTTATGATACTCATTTTGATTGATGTCATTGCCACATCAATTGCACTTTTTATAAGCAGCACATTAATTGAAGCACGCCATGTTATGGACGTAGAAAAAATTGAACGTGGGGTGCTTTTAGATGCATGGAAACTGATACGAACCAATCGATATCTGTTGTCTGGAATTATAAGCAAAATAGGTATTTTTATTGCATTTCTTGTTACCTGGCAATATTACCATACATTTTTTACCAACATGGGTGTTTCTATTATTATACTTGGGTTTGGATGGGGCTTAAACCATTTGGTTATTTTTTTGGTACAACGAAATATTGGAAAATATATTTCTCATATGCGTATACCGCTTGCACTTGATATATTAAATACTATTTTTACTGCAACCATCATTCTCTTTGTGTGTTTATTACTTTTAGTACCTCAACACCCATATCTATTATATGCATGTTTTCTGGCAAGTGTTTCTTTTGAAGCGTGGCGAAACCCCTTATATTCACAATTTTTTAATGGGCAAAGTCATTCATACAATAGAGCAACAACACTCTCGTTAAGTAATTTTTTAAAAAGTGTGCTTGATATTCCGGTGCTTTTATTAGCGGCAATACTTATTGAAAAAGATGTGCGACTCCCCTACGTACTTGCCTGTGTTATTTCACTCATTATTATTACGTTTTTTCGGTTGTCGTCTAAAAAACAACCGTTACATATATAAATTTTTTTATGCCCTCCCCCGACCCTTTTCCCTCCCCTATCCCCCTCAAAAAACTCATCGGCCCCAGTTTTATTATTTTAGCCCTTGGGTTAGGATCTGGTGAAGTTATTTTGTGGCCGTATTTATCGAGTAATTTTGGGCTTGGTATTGCATGGGGAGCGCTGTTAGGTATTACGTTTCAATTTTTTATGAACATGGAAATTGAACGCTATGCCTTAATAAAAGGAGAAAGTGTGTTTGTGGGGTTAGCAAAAAAATGGCGCGTTGCCCCGTATTGGTTTATTCTTTCTACCTTTATTGGTTTTGGGCTGCCCGGTATTATTGCCGCCTCTGCCCAGGTGATTGGGTCACTCTTTGGTATTGTCGTATTCAAATGGATTGCCATTGCACTTCTTATTGTGATTGGGCTTATGCTAAGCTTTGGCAAAACTGTGTATGGCATGATGGAAAAAACCACGCAAATTATTATTTTTATTGCAGTACCATTTTTACTTATTCTTGCGATCATTATTTCGGGGAGTGCGGATTGGGCTGCATTGGCCCACGGCCTGATTGGGAAAGGAGATGGCTATCGCTGGCTCCCAGAAGGCATTGTCTTTGCCTCGTTTTTTGCGGCATTTGCATATTCGGGTGCGGGGGGAAATTTAAATTTGACCCAATCCATTTATGTGAAAGAAAAAGGCTATGGCATGGGCAAATACGCACAAAAAATTTCAGGACTGTTTCGCAATACAGGAACTCCGCAAGAAGTACAACTGGAAGGTGAATCGTTTGACATGACAAAAGAAAATATCGCCAACTTCAAAGCATGGTGGCGACGAATTAATATGGAACACTTGTGTGTATTTTGGTTTTTAGGAGCGCTCTCCATGCTGCTGCTTATGCTGCTCTCGTATGTCACCACGTTTGGTAGAGAGGGCAATGCACAGGGAATTCATTTTGTTATTCAAGAGGGGCTGACCCTTGGAAAAACTATTTCTCCCATTATTGGCACACTCTTTTTAGTTGCCGTTGGGGTGATGTTGTTTCAAACACAATTAGGCATTCTCGATTCCACCAGCCGCATTATGGCAGAAAACGCAGCACTCAAAGTAATGGCACATAAAAAAACAAAGCGTATTGCCTTGTCAAAATATTATTATATATTTTTGTGGTCACAAATTGCCTTTGGCATTGTATTATTTTTACTCGACATTACAGAACCAAGACTCTTAATTACCACCGGTGCTATTTTAAATGCTGTTGCCATGTTTGTGCATGTGGGCTTGGTGAATTGGATGAATCACAAGGTGCTGCCAAAAGAGTTGCAAGCAGCGTGGTGGAGAAAAGCAATTATTATTCTTATCTTTATCGTGTTTGGTTTGTTTAGTGGGTATACGGTGTGGGATAAATTATTATAAAAAAACGCCACATACACATTCCATCCGGCGTAGTCCTGTCGTAGCTCCTCAGAGCGAAGACGGACGAAGACGGATGAAATACATATGTGGCGTGATCGGAGATGTGGAGTCTCCGATCGACAACCCCCTTGCTATTTGTCCACCAGGGTTGCCCCGAGTGGGTCCACGTCAGCCACTCCTTCTGGATGGGTGATACCGACCAAGCGAGTTCCTGGTTCATCCAGGACTTTATCTAAATCGTTTCCACCACCACGAGGCGTTGGCTCAAGAGCAAAAGCAATCATGCTTGAGGTAGCCGGACCTGGGGCTCGAAACCGAGGAATGGCAGTTGCTACGGGTGGAGAAGATGTCTCTCCCACAGTAGGTGGTCCATCATCTCGAGAAGCATCTGCCTCATACGTCTCTTTGGTGGTCTTGAACACCCCATACAGCAGAGTGAAGAGGCACAAAGTGACCAAAAAAATGATAACCAGAGCCAGCTTTGCCTCCCAACGAATGGGAAACTTGGTAGACCAGGCCAGCCCAAACGGAGGGTATACCACGCCGACGAAGATGACGGCGATCCATCCTTCATTCTTCCAGTCCCAGTTCTGCTTGCGCACCCAGACATGGAAGTTCAGAATCGTCAAAATGAGAATGGCGATGAGCAACGCCCACCCGCCAAAGGTTTTGAAGATTGAAATCATGAGGACTCCCCTTCTCGTAGTTCAAAAGAACAGTTGTGGTTACGGTTAAGGAAAGATGTTACAGGAGAATGGAACGATTGTCAATGAGATGTAATCATAGCAAGATGAAACACCCGCCTACGCCTGCGGGCTTCAGCGGGCAAGCAATCCATTTACCAACATACCCCAGCATGCTATGCTACCCGCATACACATATATTCTATGAGAACCACAGACCGAAAACCCAAAACCATTGGTGTCGCCGACGACACTTTTTTGACACAAGAAAAATACGATGAACTGGCAAAAAAATTAGACCGCCTTATTAAAGTCACTCGCCCCGAGGCAGCGCGTGAAGTAAGCCGCCTGGCAGAATTGGGCGACTTTTCTGAAAATGTAGAGTATCAACTTGCCAAAGGCAGACTAAGGGGTATTAATGCAAGCATTACAAAAATTGATTATCAACTCAATCACGCCACGGTGATAGAAACGCCAAAACAAAAAAATACCGTGCAAATAGGCAGCACGGTATCACTTATGCGAGAAGGACATATGAAAACCTACCATATTTTAGGATCAGCAGAAACAAATCCGGCAAAAGGAATTATTTCTCATACCTCGCCTCTTGGCTTGGCGCTGTTGGGGAAAAAATTGGGTGAGCGAGTAACAATAACGCTTGGGACGGGTGAGGTGGAGTATGAGGTGGTGGAAATTAGGTAATTTTTTCAAAATAATCCTACAAGATATACTAAAAAAAGCTCATAATTGAGCTTTTTTTATATATTTTTTGATTCATTTTCTTCAAGTATTTTTCTTCCAAAATACCAGGCACCTAACGCAGTCGTAATTGGTACAGCCAAAAGAAGAGCCGTACTCCCCACCAACATACGAACCAATTCTTCCATCACAATTTCACTATTCAAAAATATCCAAAATGGTGCCTCGTAAATATGCAGTAATAATAACAAGGGCAGCGACACACCAACATATGCCAAAATAAGTGTATTCACAAGAGAAATAATATGCTCTCGCCCCACAGAAAATGCCCGACGAAATAATTCTTTTATTCCGAATGTATTATTTGCATTGTGCAATTCTTCTACAACCGCGGCTTGGGCAGTGGTTATATCATCAAGCACACCTAAGGTTCCTATGATAATACCAGCAATAAGAATTCCCTGTAAATTGTAACTTTGCCCTGCGGCTTGTAAAAAAAATGCCTCTTCTGTACCCAAGCCAAATAAATGCATGGCTTTGGCAATACTCGAAGACAACAGTAATGCCACTCCTATTGTGGCAAGAGTACTCACAAACGCAATAGTCGTACGTACACGAAACCCATGGGCAATAAAAATAGAAAATACCGCAATGGCAATCGTACCCAAAAATCCAATCAACAGTGGATTTTTGCCTGCCAGCATGTTGGGAACAATAAAAAATACAATGACTGCAATACTACTACTTAAGCCCACCAAGGCTCGTACTCCTCCCCAACCCGTAAATAAACAGGCTAAGAGTAAAAATAAACCAAGTAATATGTACAATACGGGCAATCGGTACACATCACTTATATAATAGGTTTCAGATCCGCCCACCATACTTTTTCCTACAATCACACGATCGCCTTTTTGAAGTAATGCATTGCCCGGTGTTCCTTCTCGAACTTCAAATAATAATGTTTGTTCTTCTCCGGTATCAACACCACTCGTAAACACAACCGGAACATATTGTTGAATATGTGTTTCACCAAATTCTGTTGTCACTTCTTCGGTTGGGTCTTCTACCACTTTTCCCAAAAAAAACACCTCTTCTATTTGCGCTTCGGTCGTCTCTTCAAACCCCGGTTGATCCAAAGAATTTGCAGAAACGAATACTGGGAAAAAAAGTAAACAACTCACTGTAAAGAAAAATATATATCGAAAAAAATGTTTCATACAAAATACGTGTTATCCTGAACGTGTTTCAGGATCTGAATATATATTGAGAGATCCTGAAACAAGTTCAGAATGACATAGCCATTGCGATAGATTCTCCCGCGGCTCTCCCCGTTGCCCACGACGCTTGTAAATTAAAGCCCCCAGTAAAGCCATCTATATTTAAAATCTCTCCGGCAAAAAACAATCCTGGAGAAATAAGGGATTCCATGGTTTTTGGATTCACCTCGTCGAGCGATACACCACCGGCCGTCACAAATTCGTCTCCTGCTCCCCGAGCAATTACCGAAAGTGGCATGGCCTGTATCCATGTGCACGCAGCCGTCACTTCTTTTTTTGTCATCTCTGCATTCTTTTTTTCTAATGGTATTGTTAATTCGTTGCAGCAAATAGTCGCAACAGACAAAGGCACAACTGAGTGAAGTGTGTTTTTAAAACTTTTCTTCGGAGAGGCGTGCATAGTTTTTTGTATGGCCTCATATAATTCTTCAACAGAATATTGTGGTACCACATTGACGGTGATAGGCAGTGGTTGACTACCAGTATACACATCAAACGCAACCAGCGAAGAGAGGGCAAATACTGCGGGGCCAGTGACTCCTTTGTGCGTAAATAATATAGGACCCGTATATGATGCACGTGTCTTACCAAAAGAAGAAAGCGTTGCTTGTTCAAACGATACCCCTGCCAATTCTTTTGGCCAAGTTTCGCGCGTAAAAAAAGAATTCAGACTTGCGGCAAGTGGCGTAATAGAGTGTCCAAGTCGTTCGGCGAGTGTGTAACCATCCCCGGTTGAACCAGTTTGACGATAGGCCTGACCACCTAACGTAAGCACCACAGTATCAACGACAAAGGGTTCTTTATTTGGAACTGTAATAAAAAATTGTTCATCGTGCTTTTCTATTTTTTTGACGCTATGATTACAGAGTATCTGTACATTGGATGCGGCAAAGAGTGACGTAAATGCACGTACAATATCTTTTCCATCAGAAGAAACAGGAAAGACACGCATATCATCTTCGCAGACAAGTGGAACGCCATGTTGCTCAAACCAATTCCGGACGGCTTGTGGTGGAAAACGAAACATGGCTGAAGAAAGAAATTTTTCTCCGCGTGGATATTTTTTTAAAATAAATCGAATATCGTCAAAACCTGTCGTGACATTGCATCTCCCCCCACCAGAAATAATCACTTTTTTGCCAAGTGAAGAATTTTTTTCAAATAATAACACTTCAACGTCAGGGCATTCTTCTGCCAGTGTTGCCGCACACATCATGCCCGCAGCACCACCACCAATAATTGCAATACGCATACAACAAAATACTTATTGGGCATGCAACTCCTCGAGCAACGCATGTCCTTTTTGTTCCCACTCCTGTTGCCCAGTATACCGCATTTCTAAAATATAATCAGCAATCAATCCTGCTCGCTCTTCTTTTTCAGGAATTTGATCAAGCATATGCGTGAGCAGATCATAGTGGACAGCTTCTCGAACAGCAGCGTCATCAATTTGAAGCCATAAATGATGATCAAAGGCCCAAGCTAAAAATTCAGGATCATTCTTTTTGTCTGCGACTATTTGTGTGAGTGTTTGTTGAAATGTTTCTTGTGTAATACCAGAATAATCAGCGTCAGACAGCCAGCGTCTAATAGGTGCAATTTGTTCTTCAAGTGTTTGTTCCAATGTATTTGGATCATACACAATTTCTTTGACAACATACTCGGGTTTCATACGAAGCACCACCCGTTCGGGATGAACGGCTACATCAAATGAAGCAATCGTATCAACTAACACTTGCGTTTGAGCAAATGACAGATCTGTATCGATTAACCGATACAACACATACTGAAGTGATTGTGGAATACGGGCATCTTCTGTCCCAATTCTCTCCACTAACAGCTGTTTCAAAAAAGTAGAATGATTGTGCGCACGCTGCGGTTCACCAATCTGGTATCCTCGTCGGTAGCGAAGCCACTGCAATGTTTCGGTCGTCGGCAGTTGTAAATGACGAAGGGCGCCAAGAGTTTCAGAAAATCCTACCATCACAATATAATCGGCCGACACCCCTAAGATTTTTTGTATTTGCCCAACGCCATAGTCAATACCACCTAAGCCACAGGCATTCGATACATAATAATCGGTTGAAGTGGTGCCTTTGCCCGGTGGCAGTGGTGAATACGTGCCGCGAGGAACGGCCGTAATGGTAACCTGTTTTTTGTCTTTATCAATGGTAAACAGTTGAATGGCATCACAATGCGCTTCGGTACTCCCCGCACGACTATCTAACCCTAAGAGCAAGATATTCACCGTACTGTCTTGTCCAAATGGGTCTTCATCGGTGGTATCACCATTGGTAGCTTCGAGTCGTGCCGATAAAAATGACTCCACGGCTTGCTCTTTTGCCTCGGCGATGGCTCG
>JAGOTR010000058.1 GCA_018061685.1 Candidatus Magasanikiibacteriota bacterium | reverse complement strand
GTTCCACATATTTATATTAGCGCAAAAACAGAAGCGGAACTTGGTGAATTATCACCAGAGGACGCTGCCGAATTTATGAAAGAATTAGGCATGGAGGAGTCTGGCCTCGATACCATGATTCGAGCGGGATATGAACTATTGGGACTCGTGACATTTTTTACTTGCGGAGAAATTGAAACGCGTGCGTGGACGGTGGAGAAAAATACCAAAGCACCTTTGGCCGCAGGTACCATTCATACGGATTTTATTAAAGGATTTATTAAAGCCGATGTGGTGAACTGGAAAGATTTTGTAGCGCATGGTGGCTGGGGAGGAATTAAAGGTACAGGAAAATTACGACTGGAGGGAAAAGAGTATATTGTGCAAGATGGTGACGTTGTCTACTTTCATGTGAACTAAAAAATAATCCCGATACAATCGGGATTATTTTTTTTCTCTTCAATACATGGTATAGTGATATACACCTATGAGTGTCCATAAAAGAAGCGATTTTATTCATCACCAAAAAGCCGGCGTACAAGAAAGTATGCGGGAGTTTGTGTTTGGTATGGAAGACGGAATGGTGTCGACGTTTGGTGCTGTGACAGGTATTGCTCTTGCAACACAAGATCCCTTTACTATTTTACTTACGGGGAGTGTCCTCATTGCTGTTGAGTCAATTTCTATGGGTGTTGGATCGTATTTATCTAACAAATCCGTGTACGCTATTGATGCTCGTATGCTTGCCGAAGAGCAGCAAGAAATAGATGAGTTTCCAAAAGAAGAAAAACAAGAACTTATAGACATGTATATCCGAGATGGATGGAGTAAACCTGTCGCAATAAACATGGCAGAAGAAGCATCTCAAAATAAAAAGCTTTTTTTACAAGAAATGGCTTTTCGTGAATTACGTGTTGTGCCAAACCAAGAAGTACAACCCGTACGAAATGGCATTATTATGGGTATCTCATATGTTGTGGGAGGGCTCATTCCTTTGGTGCCCTATGTGTTGTTTCAAACAGTCTCTGGGGTGGTGTTGTCCGCAGGGCTTACTGCTATCGGACTCTTTTTACTAGGAGTAGTTGTTGCGTCGTATTCAAAACGATCATGGGTTCGTTCGGGCAGTGAAATGCTTATTTTGGCTGGTATTGCGGCTGGTGTGGGGTATGCTGTTGGTCAAATAATTGACCGTTGGGTGGTTTAGTTTTTATAAAAATCCACAGTTGACCAATACATAAAAACACGTTACAGTATCTATTCAATGAAGCACTGCTTCTTTTTACAGACAAAACTATTTATTCATTATGTATTTTATCCTATGTCATGTTGTTCTCCCCAAGTACAATCACACACACTTATTAACATGAAAGTTCCATCAATTGATGTTGAAATATTTCATAAGAATGAAATTAAAAAAGTAAATTTAGGTGAATATCAAGGAAAGTGGTTAATTCTCTTTTTTTACCCAGCCGACTTTACCTTTGTGTGTCCAACAGAATTACAAGAAATGGCAGAATTATACCCAGAATTTCAAAAGCTCAATGTGGAAGTTATGAGTGTGAGTACGGATACTGCATTTGTGCATAAAGCATGGCACGACTCTTCTCCCGCTATCAAAATGGTCAACTATCCTATGGCAGCAGACCCAACAGGGAGATTGTGTCGTATGATGGGGACGTATATTGAAGAAGAAGGTTTGTCATACCGTGCCAGCATTTTGATTAATCCTGATGGTCTTATTAAGGCATACGAAATGCACGACAATAGTATTGGAAGAAGCGCAGAAGAACTGCTTCGAAAAGTGCAGGCGGCGCAATATGTAAACGATAACCCAGGTCAAGTGTGTCCTGCAAAATGGAAACCAGGCAGCAGCACGTTGAAGCCAGGGGTTGATTTGATTGGAAAAATTTAAAAAAATATTCTGATATAACCTTCTCGCTCTATGTATCAGCCCAAAGATTACACACACCTTCTTGGTACTCCCGGATTTAGTAATCAATTGTTAGAAAATCATTTTAAGCTCTATCAAGGCTATGTGACGAACACGAATAAAGTATTAGAAAAACTTCAGACTTTAGGTCTCTCTGGCGACATGGGCCCTGAATTTGCGGAAATGAAGCGACGATTAGGGTGGGAGTTTGGTGGTATGCGACTTCATGAGTTGTATTTTGGTAATCTCACAAATGGAGGAAAAATCGTTGATGAAACAAGTGCGCTTGCAAAAAAAATACAAGAACAATACGGTTCTTTTGATGCTTGGCAAAAAGAATTTCTTGGTACTGGTGCGTTGCGAGGTATAGGGTGGGTCGTTATGGTGTACGATGGAGAGGGGGATACCCTTCTTACCACGTGGGTGAACGAACACGATGTAGGGCATCTGGTAACCACAACACCACTTCTTGTCATGGATGTATTTGAGCACGCCTTTGTTCTTGACTACGGTATGAATCGTGCGGAGTATATTACAACCTTTATGAACAATCTTGATTGGTCTGTGGTAGCGAGTCGATTTGATGAAATAAAAAAATAGCACTGTACAAAAAAAGCTGTCATTATGACAGCTTTTTATATTTCCAAATTTCTCTTGCTACAAATTGTTTGGGACGATGATACACTAACGATACGTGTTCGTCTAACAGTGGAACTGGCGCAAATCCAAGCGCCAAAATATCTTTTTGACAATCAATCGTGATCCATTCTTTTCCATACAAAAATTTTGGAATAATCATAACAACCACGGCATTTTTTTTGAGCACG
>JAGOTR010000057.1 GCA_018061685.1 Candidatus Magasanikiibacteriota bacterium | reverse complement strand
GTACTTCGAAGTTCTGACACAAGTCAGAACGAAGTAGTGCCGTTGTAGCTCAGCTGGTAGAGCACGTCCATGGTAAGGACGGGGTCACCGGTTCAATCCCGGTCAACGGCTCAAAAAAGAAAGTCCCTTTTGGGACTTTCTTTTTTGATGGTCGTGTACACGGGATTGAACCGAGGGGTGGTGGGGAAATGCTTTCCCCACATTGCTGAGGAGAGTTATTCGAGAACCAGAAGGTTCTCGAAAGCGCAGCCCCGACGTACGTCGGGGCGAGCAGTGAAATCTCCCGGTCAACGGCTCAAACACAATACTGCGTAGTCTCTACGCAAAATTGACAGAAATTTATTTTTCTGCTACAGTCATTGACTTATTGCACTTTGCTTTTTTTTTCTGCAGAAAGAGAGGAGGGTGGAACATGAAGTTCAAATTGTTCATGGGTAACACTGGCAACGTGGCTCAGATTGAGTGCGAAGTCAATGCCATGGTGGGTAACAACCGGATCGCGTCATATCATGTGGCGCTCAATGGTAGTACCATCATCGTGGCCATGGTGATCGATGAGGCTCTGGTCGCCTCGGTGGATGAGGAGCCGGTGGATGAGGAGCCATTACGGGTGCGTCTTCTCAAGAGCAAAGAGTGTGCGTCACAGCTGCTCCGGGATTCGACACCCAAAGATATCAGTCATGGGATGAGACTGCGTTTGCTGGAGGGAAAACAAGGTTGGTCGTCTAAAGAGTTTACGGTTCGCGATCTAGTCAGGATAACAAAAGAGGATTTCATTCGGCGAGCTAGGATGTGTGGTAAGCAGCAGGCCGATATCGTCGAGCGCTGCCTCAACCATCATGGTCTCAAGTTCGACATGACTCCAGAGGAGATTCGGGATATCCTGAATACTCCTGGGTAGATTCGCATTCGTCTCGTAGTAGCTAGGGAACGCTCGAAGCACAAATTCATAGGAGGATCGTCGAAGTTTAGGAGGCCTTCGACAGATTCAAAAACAGCTTTTGCAGAAAGGCTGTTTTTGTTTATTAAAATATATAGTGAGTCACGTAGGGGGTGTTTATCTTTTACAATACTCGCTTGTAATAAAACCCAATCCATGGTTGTAATAGTATATGTAGTCTTATGCCTGAGTATACCGACGAAGACATTGCGGCCAGAGTACAGGCCGGCGATCGTGAATCGTTTGGCCTCCTCGTGGAGCGCTACGAGGCCAAGATGACCCGGTATGCCCGACGGTTTTTGTTTGACGTTGACGAAGTGCAGGATGTCGTCCAAGACGTCTTTATCAAGGCTTATGTGAACCTAAAGAGTCTGGATACAAAAAGACGGTTTTCTCCCTGGCTTTATCGAATTGCGCACAACGAATTTGTGAATACGCTCAAAAAGAAAAAACGAGAAAAAGTATCTTTTTTGAATCTTGATGTTTTTTTTCCACATCTGAAATCACCTGATATTTTGGAGACTGATATAGATAGAAAAGATATACAAGAGACAATAAATCTTCATCTGGGGGAGATTGATCCAAAATACCGCGAACCACTTATTCTGTACTATATGGAAGAGCTTGATTACAAAGAAATTGCCGAAGTGTTGCATGTTCCTGTTTCTACTGTCGGAGTGAGGTTGGGAAGAGCAAAAAACATGCTAAAAAAAATTGTCGAACAAAAATCCTATGGAAAATTCAAATAATACAGAAGAAAAAAATTCACACATTCGAGTTTTGGATTCCATCAAGAGCGGGGATTTGAAAATGCGACCCAAATGGATTTTTGCGACCCAAACATTTTTGGGTGTTTTTGTAATTGTCATTATCTTGCTTACACTTCTGTATTTGGCAAGCTTTATTATATTTTTTTGCAAACAAACCGGTATTTGGGTCGGTCCGCGGTATGGTGCCGAAGGTTGGTATGTGTTTTTTCGATCATTGCCGTGGTTACTGATTGTTTTTCTTTTGGTTTTTATCGGCCTTCTTGAGTTTTTGGTGCGGCGATATTCATTTTTATATAGTCGTCCAATTTTGTATTCTATTTTGGGAATTTTTGTTTTTATTGTACTTGGTGGGTATATAGTTGCAATTGCGACGCCTTTTCATAGTCGCATGTCAATGTATACTGAAAATCATCGTTTGTCGCCAATGGGCATGATGTATCGTTCGTACAGGCAAGAGCGTGTGTTTGGAGAGTATATAGGTAAAATCATTGAGATTAATCGTAGAAGTTTTGTAATTGATATCGGGTCAAACAATTTGGTTCGTGTGGGGTTAAATCGAAATACAAGAATACCACCTGACGCTGTGTTTTCTACCAATACTATGGTAGTGGTAATTGGTGATCAGGTGGGGAATGAAATTAGAGCATTTGGTATCAAACCAATTCAGGAGTGAAATAAATATATTGCGGTTGGTGTAGTAATAGATGGAACTTGGGCCCAAAGTTCCGCAGGAGTGAGTTTATCACCCCGTAATATATTTTTTATGAAAAAACATCAGCTTGTCGCATACGCATTTTTGCCGATTTTGGCCATGGGAACGCTTGGTGTAACCAATCTGGCCTCAGCCCAAGGGTTTGGTGGTATGTGGGGTGCCTCTGTAACCCCAGATGATATTGCCACTCGTCAGCGGACAATGTTTCAAACCGAAGCGCAAATTCTTGGCATCAGTATTGATGAAGTGAAGGCTGCCTGGGCAGAAGGAAAAACGCCGATGCAAATAGCGGCTGAAAAAGGTATAAGTAAAGATCAAATTCAAACTCGGATGAAAGAGCTCCAGGTACAAAGAG
>JAGOTR010000005.1 GCA_018061685.1 Candidatus Magasanikiibacteriota bacterium | reverse complement strand
TGGGCTTGGCGGATTGGCATGCAAAACGGCAGGAAAAAAAAGGAATACAGACTTCTGATCTAAATCATTTGAGTTTGAAACAAGTGATATTCATGTCGCTAGCCCAAGCAATGGCACTTATACCCGGTACGAGTCGCTCTGGCATCACCATCAGTGCAGGATTATTTGGTGGGGTATCAAAAACCGCTGCCGCAGAATTTTCTTTTCTTATGAGCATTCCCATTATTTTTTTAGCTGCCTTAGTCAAAATAAAAGAATTACTGACTGTTGGAGTAGGAGAACTTTCTTTTTCAGTATTAGCGGTAGGAGCGATCACAGCCGCCATCAGTGGTTTTTTTGCCATTAGTCTATTACTCAAAGTAATTCAAACACGAGGATTCTTGCCTTTTGCGGTGTATCGTGTCATCATGGGTATCATTATTCTTGTTGTATTAGTATAGGGTATGCAAGAAAAGCTTGTATTTTCACATATTGCACAGGTGTCACAACATATTGCAGCCCCGGTATATGTCGTGGGTGGTTTTGTGCGTGATCAACTGCTCGGGAAACCAACAAAAAAAGATATTGACTGTATGGTAGACGGCAGTGGTATTGTATTTGCCAAAGCATTTGCCGCCTTATTTACAGAAGAAGAGGGGAGACTGGTAGAATTTGCCGATTTTGATACCGCTCGCTATATATTTTTAGATCGAGAAAATAATAATGAAATTTTTTTAGAAGTAGAATTTGCCGGTGCACGAAAAGAATCGTATGAGACAGGTTCAAGAAAACCTATAGTAGAACAAACAAGTGTTGAAGAAGATTTATCACGTCGTGATTTTACGGTGAATGCCATGGCACAAAAAATAGAAAAAGACGGGACACTTGGAATTATCATTGACCCATTTGGCGGAAAAAAAGATTTAGAAAAAGGCGTACTCAAAACACCAAAAAATCCAGACGAAACATTTTTTGACGACCCACTTCGTATGCTTCGGGCCGCACGATTTGCCGCACAACTCAATTTTTCTATTGATCCCAATACACTCACCGCCATGCATACCAATAGAAAACGCCTGAGTATTATTTCGGCAGAACGGGTGCAAGAAGAGCTCATAAAATTACTTGCGGCTCCCGTGCCATCGATTGGGCTTACCTTGTTATTTCAAACAAAATTATTAGATGAATGTTTGCCAGAAATTACCGACCTTTCGGGTGTAGAAGAAATGAAAGGGTATATGCACAAAGATAATTTTACCCATACCTTGGCGGTGGTCGATACCATTGCCACCTATAGTCCCAAACCACTGCTTCGATTAGCCGCACTCTTGCATGATGTGGCAAAACCACAAACAAAAAAATTTTTACACGGTCGTGGATGGACGTTTGACATGCATGAACATTTGGGTAAAAAAATGGCAAAAGATATTATGCGTCGACTCAAATTTAGTCGACAAGATGTATGGTATGTGAGTGAATTAGTTCGCTGGCATTTGCAGCCGATTGCATTAACCGATGAGGGCGTGACCGATAGTGCGGTACGAAGACTGATTGTCAATTTAGGAGACCTTTTGCCGGATTTATTGCACCTCTGCCGATCCGACATTACAACGGGTAATCAACAAAAAAAAGTACGCCGGCTAAAAAATTATGACTATTTAGAAAAACGTATTGCAGAAGTCATTGAAACAGACCAGCTCCGTGCATTTCAATCGCCAGTACGTGGAGAAGAAATTATGCAGCTCTGTGGTCTGAAGCCTGGCCCCACCATTGGGAAAATTAAAAAAGAATTAGAACGAGCTATTCTTGATGGAGAAGTACCCAATGATCATGATCGTGTGCTTGAATATTTTTATAGTATGAAAGATAGGTATTTGGCAGAAGGTGAAGACTGGGAAAAAATATCGTGAGAGAGGTGGGGTGCAGTGAATTTTGGTGTGTTACAGCTGTGAGTTTTTGGTATTCCCGTCATCCAACGGATGTTTTTTTTCGAAACGGGAGTATCTCCTTCTGGTTCTGTGTTGCTCCCAAAGTCATAAAGCATATCCGTAAACCACTTGAACAAACGCGTCAATGCTTGTTTCAACATATACCACTCTCTTTCCTTCCTGCACCCCAGCAAAAACTCCTTTTTGTTTTCACTCTGATGCATGATTCTTCCCTCCGCTAGTATTGTACAGAAAAAATTCCTGTTGTTTCTCCAACCATTCCCCAAAAAATAATTTCTCTCTCTTGTGTATTCACTGCAATATGCTCTATTGTCACATCACGAAGTAATATATGTGTGGTGTAGTAGAGTGGATTTGGATTAAATGCCTCTAAACTATTTTTGCGAACCACTAACAACAGCCCATTTGCGTCTAACGGAAGCACCTGTTGCATGGCATCACTTGTTCTATTTCGTAACTCGGCAGTACCATCTGGATACACAGTCCAAATTTCCCATTCTGACGCAACAATCCATTCATTTGTTCCACGGTTATACCAGGTTGCTCCATACGGAAGCGTCACACGCTCGCGGCCTTGATCTTTGGGAATGACAAATGCATTAGTCTCATCAAACGCAAGCACATAGGTGGAAGTCACATCAATAATGCCGAATATAGGTTTTTCAAAAAAGAATACTTGCGAGGGATCACGAGTATTTGTGAGCATATTTGTGTTTTCATCAAACGTCCATACGGTATTGTCCGTATCCACATACCACACAGGCGACTGCACGTCAGAAACCAAATTCGCACTCGTAAATGTGACATTACGTAACCCTTCGGTTTCTCGTTGTACCATAACAGATGCTGTTGGTTGACGTACCCATTGAACAGGAAGAGTAGGAGGTATTTTGGACTCATATATTTTGACCCCATCGGGTGCATTTGGAGACAGCAAATACTCGGTGGTGTTTTCATCCAACACCGTTACTATATACACATAATCATCGTAAGGAGACCAAGAAAAATAAACCGCTGTTTCTTGTGTTGTTGGTACCGAAAAAATAGGTGTTTGATTGGTACCTTCAATGGTAAAAATAATAAATGATTCAGACGTTTGGGTCGCGGCAAATATACCCGATGCTGAAAAAGAAGGCGTATTTTTTTCAGAAAGAACAAGCATGGGAGTACTTTGTTCTAATAAAGAAATATCACGAATATACGTGGTTTGATTGCTTTGTACGGTCATGTCTTTTTCCCATACATGAAAGCCGTCTCTTTGAATACGAATATGATAATTATTTGGCGTTAAATTAGTGAGACGAATGGGCACATCTTTTTCAATGCGGATATCATTCACAAACACCAAGGCATCTTTTGGGGTAATATCAATGCTTAATACGCCCGTAGTAACCAGTGTTTTTTCACTCCAATTATATCGGTAGCCTGCGGTAAACAAAATTAATAATGGAGTAATAACACAAAAACCGGCCACTAAAAATAGCATAATAGCCAGTCGAATACGGCGAGAAAGGGGATAAGCATCAAACATAGAAGAGAATTGCTTTTTTAGTATCACTTCTGTACAATAGTACCATACTCTGTCAAAAGAGCAATGCTTTTTTTAGGTATTTTGGATACAAAAAAGCCCTATCTCAACCCTATTCTGTTACCTGTATGACAACAACATTCACTATTCAAGGTGGAAAAAAATTAAGCGGGAGTATTCCTGTTCGCTCTTCAAAAAATGCGACCATGAGTATTTTGTGCGCTGCGGTGCTGGTACAAAATATTGTACGGCTTGAAGATGTTCCCGATATTCAAGAAGTAAAACGCATGCTGGAATTACTCCAAAGTATTGGCGTTTCTTGTGTATGGAAAGAGACAGGCGTTCTTGAAATTGATAGTCGGAAGCCCTTAAAACTCTCGGAAATGAATCAAGAAGCCTGTACCAAAACACGGTCATCACTCTTGTTACTTGGTGCTTTGGCGTCACGTGCCACTTCATACAAATTATACAAAACGGGCGGATGTAAACTGGGCCAACGTACCGTACGACCCCACCTCTATGCATTAGAAAAATTTGGGGTGTCTGTGGTATCAAAAGACCTGTATTACGAAGTAAAAAACAAGCCACTCAAAGCACAAGACATTGTCATGTACGAGTCTGGTGACACGCCAACAGAAAATGCCATTATGGCAGCCATTTTTGCACCAGGCACTACCACCATAGACTTTGCTTCGTCAAACTATATGGTACAAGACTTGTGTTATTTTTTGGTTGCTGCGGGCGCAAAAATTGAAGGTATCGGGACAACGAGCTTGACTATTACCGGCGTAAAAAAATTACAGTCCGTGACGTATGCCATTATGCCAGACCCCATTATTGCCATGACATGGATTGCCCTTGGCATTACCACAAAATCTCCCATAACTATTACCAATTGCCCATTGGCATTTATTTCTTTAGAACTCGAAAAATTACGCATCATGGGGCAACAGTGGTCAGTACATACAAAAAGACAATCAAAAAATACTCATTTTACCATTGTCGATATCACCCTTATTCCGTCAGAATTAAAAGCACTCCCGGATAAATTGTATGGCAGACCATTTCCTGGCTTAAATATTGATAACGTACCTTTTTTTGTGAGTATTGCCACGCAAGCAAAAGGACGAACACTTATTCATGATTGGGTATATGAAAATCGAGCTATCTATTACTTAGAACTTCAAAAATTAGGGGCCAATATGCTCCTGCTCGATCCACATCGTGTGATGGTAGAAGGCAAAACAACACTCAAAGCAAACGAACTTATCTGCCCCGAAGCCATTCGACCAGCAATGATGGTGCTGTTGTGTATGATTGCTGCCAAAGGAACATCCATACTACGCCATTGCTATCCTATTGAACGAGGCTACGAACAATTAGTCACTGATTTACAAAACATCGGTGTTCGTATAGAAAAAACAACAGACTAATACACCCTGATTCTTTTTCTTTTTTTATGACTCGTACAAAAAAAATTATTCTTGGAGGTAGTATTGGTGTATTTTTGTTTGGTGTAGGATTCTTTACCGGCTCGCGTGTGCAAACATACACGCAAGTCACCAATACATCTGGAAAAGTAGAAATTAATAAAATAATTGATTTATATCAACGCACTCGCTCCGAAGAAGTGAGTTTTGATCAATTTTGGAAAGTATGGGACATGGTACAAAAAGGGTATGTGGAACAACCAGTACGAGATGAAGATTTATTTTATAGTGCCATACAAGGATTAGTCCAAGGATTAGGCGATCCTTATTCTGTGTACTTTCCTCCTCAAGAAGCCGAAGAATTTGCCAAAGATTTATCTGGCGAATTTGAAGGCATTGGAGCGGAGATAGGTATTCGTGACGAACAGTTAACCGTTATTGCACCACTACCTAGTTCTCCTGCCGACAAAGCAGGGCTTACTAAGGGCGACACGATTTTTGCGATTGACACGGTTGATACAACTGGAATCACGGTAGAGCAAGCTATTGCAAAAATTCGTGGCAAGCGTGGCACGCCAGTCGTGTTAACGGTCATGAAAAAAAATGCATCAACACTCACCGATATTTCTATTATTCGAGAAAAAATTAATATCCCCACAGTGACTTGGGAAAAAAAATCACATGATATTATATACCTCCGCGTGAGTTATTTTAACGAAGATACCCAAGCACAATTTGATGCGGCAATGAAAGACATTGTGTTGGCTGCTCCCAAGGGAATTATTTTAGATTTGCGCTCCAACCCAGGTGGATTTTTAGATACCTCTGTGCGTGTAGCAAGTGAATGGATTCCGTCTGGTTCAATTGTCAAAGAACAATTTCAAGATGGATCAATGAGTGAATACCCATCTGCCGGTACCGGCCGCTTTGCCAGTATTCCAACAGTGGTTCTTATCGACGAAGGCACTGCATCGGGATCAGAAATTGTTGCCGGAGCACTCCAAGACTACAACAAAGCAACATTGCTTGGCACACAAACATTTGGCAAAGGATCGGTACAAACATTTGAAGTATTACCAGACGGCTCGGCATTAAAATTAACTATTGCAAAATGGCTCACGCCAAAAGGGCGTGAAATTAATGGCGTTGGCGTGGCACCAGACGAAGTATTGGAAGAAATGTTTAAAGAAGACGCAACGCAGCCAAACGGTGTTCGTGATTTGGGGGTTGAAAGGGCTATAGAATTGCTTAATTAATTTAGCATATTCGGATATTCAGATAGTTCAGATCTACGGATATATCTATGAATCTGAATATCCAGATATACACATCTGTATATCTGAATTATCCGAATATCTGAATATACAACTATATGTTTCAAGGCACCGTGATTCATGGAGACAAAATTGGAAGAACATTAGGCTATCCAACGGCAAACCTTGATACCCCATTTGAACGTGTTTCGGCGTGGAATGGTATTTATGCAGCCAAAGTGACGCTACCAAATAATACGCTCTACACGGGTGCTCTTATTGTGAATCATGAAAGAAAAAAAATAGAAGTGTATCTTCTCGACTACACAGGGGAGTCACTCTATGGGCAGAAGCTCTCCGTGACAGTGCAAGACAAAATAAGTGATCATATTCCCTATACAACAGTTGAGGCACTCAAAGAAAAAATTGCACAAGATATTATAAAAATTTACGCACTCATAAGGTAAAAAAAATTATATGTTTACCGGCATTATTCAACACACAGGAACAATCAAAAAAAAAGAAGTCTTTATAAACACGTATCGACTCTCGGTTGATGCCGGGCCAATTGCCGCACTCGTACAATTGGGCTCAAGTGTTGCCATTTCGGGCGTGTGTTTAACCGTCACAGAAATACATGGCTCAATCCTTGTGTTTGATGTAATGCAAGAAACCATAACAAAAACAGCATTTTCTGCGCTGACCGAAGGAATGTCCGTCAATATAGAACCATCACTCAAAGTAGGGGACGAAGTTGGAGGGCACTTTGTGTATGGTCATGTTGACTGTGTTGCGACAGTTATGAATACAGAAACGCAAGGTGAAACACTCCTCGTGTCATGTACACTCCCGGGTGAATGGCAACGCTATATTGTGCCACAAGGGGCAATTACTCTGCATGGCGTCAGCCTAACCATTGCAACCGTCACAAAAGAAGGATTTGTCGTGTCACTCGTCCCATTTACGCAACACCATACCACATTTGAGAACGTCTCGGTCGGAGACATGCTGAATGTAGAAATAGATATGATTGCCAAATATATTACTCAAGCCACTCGATAATATTGTTCTCATGATTTTGGGTATTGATGCATCTCGCGCCTACGCGCCGCAAAAAACAGGAGTCGAATGGTACACCTATTTTGTGATTGAGGAATTAAAAAAAATGTGGCAAACAAACCCGGAATTATACAAAAAAATACAGGTTATTTTATATATTCATACCCCGCCTACATCACAATGCGCCAATCTGCCTATCGGCTGGAGCGTCAAACATCTTAAGTGGCCACCCAAAAAATATTGGACACAGGCACGCCTCAGTTTCGAGATGTTGTTTCATACACCCGATATCCTCTGGATACCAGCGCATGTGATGCCCCTTATTCACCCAAAAAACACGGTCATGACCGTACATGATATTTCCGCTATTGAATTTCCCCAAAGTTATTCTTGGTTTGAACAGTGGTACTCGCTGTGGTCGGTACGATTTGCTCTTCGCCATGCGCGTCATATTATTACCCCATCAGCGTATACCAAACAACAGATTACAGAATTTTTTGGTACACAATTTGAAAAAAACATAACGCCCATCGCGCATGGCTATTCACCAGAATATGCAACAAAAAAAGACGCAGCAGAAACCAATCGTGTCTTAAAAAAATATGGCATACAAAAGCCATATATTCTCACGATTGGTCGGCAAGAATATAAAAAAAATACCGCTCGACTTATTCAAGCATTTACGGAAGTACAAAACACATATCCACAAACGGTTCGACAATTGGTCTGCATTGGTAAACCAGGCTATGGGTACGAAGCCGTACAACAGGCGATTGACACATCACCCTACAAACAAGATATTCTCTTGCCCGGTTGGGTGGAACAAGAAGATGTTCCATACATTCTGTCTGCTGCCGAAGTATTTGTATTTCCAAGTTTGTCCGAAGGGTTTGGTATACCGGTTCTTGAAGCGATGGGCTCGGGTGTGCCTGTGGTTACATCACAACACAGCAGTATGGCCGAAATAGCGGGGAATGATACGCTGTGCTTTGTGGACCCACTGTCTGTCGCAAGTATTGCCGCTGGTATTTTTACCATGATTGATGATGCACCCTATCGCACCAAGTGTATACAAAACGGACACGAACGAGCCAAACAATTTTCGTGGCATGCAACGGCAGAGCGTACACTGTCTGCGTTGATAGGGGAATGATTGCTATGGTAATATGCAGATATGCGGATAATGCAGATTTACGGATACTTATTTTGTCACTCCTCGCCCTTCGATCGACTCCATTCGGCTGATGTCTCTTTTCGCCTGTCTGCCGGCAGGCAGGTTCAGGGTAAACTCGGAATAACACACGAAAATCAATAACATCCGTAAATCTGCATTATCCGCATATCTGCATATTACCCAAATAAATATGTTTCCCCAACTCATCGGACACTCTCCCATACAACAATTTTTTTCACACGTTTCTGAAAAGCAATCATGGAATCATGCGTATTGTTTTGTTGGGGTAGCCCATTTAGGAAAAAGGACGTTTGCAGAAATACTCGCAGCAGGCCTCCTCAAAACCTCAACAGAAAAATTGCACCAACATCCAGATTATTTGTTTGTCACACAAGAAAAAAATAAAAAAACGGGCAAAACAAAAAAATATATTGATGTGTCACAAATTAGACGTGTCAACGAATGGGCATCACGCTATGCAGCTATGGGTGGGTATAAAATAGTCATTATTGATGGAGCCGAAAAACTCAATGAAAATGCGAGTAACGCCTTACTCAAAACCCTCGAAGAACCCAGCAAAAAAACTATTTTTTTTCTCATTACCAAAAGTACCGAGTCTCTTTTGCCAACCATTTTTTCTCGGGTACAGTCATGCTATTTTTATCCAGTTGAATCGACGGTGCTAGAACGCTATATAGAATCTGACCATAAAGAGTACGAGCATCAAGCAAAAGAAATGGTTGCCATGTCGCATGGCTGTCCGGGGCTTCTTATCAATTGGGTCACACAAGCCGATGTGTATACAAAACATCGTGAGACACTCCAAGATTTTGTGTCATTATTTTTTATTCCCTATCACGCAAAAATAAAACAGGTGCAATCATTATTTTCCGAAAAAGATGATCATATTCAGGCAAGAAAAAATCTTATTACGCGGATAGAGCTGTGGGAAATCATGATGCGTGATATACTGTACGCAAGTATTGGAATGAAAGACAAAGTATCGTATACTGGTGGTGATATACCCGTTATTGACGTCTCACAGGCCTATCGCATTGTAGAGAAGCTCCACAAAACAAAACGGTTGTTACACCAAAATATTCATCCTAAATTATTAATTGAACATATTTTATTATCTATTCCATAATATCTTGTATGAACACACGCATCGCATCTCTCGCACTAATGTTTGTTGCATTTCTGTTTATGGGGCAAGGATGTATTTCTCGTTCACAAAACGAAAGTACCACACTGGGGCCCGCAGGTATGTTTGTGTCAACAGATAAAGCCGAAACATGGCAACCTATTTCACGATTAGTGAATGCCGAGGGAGTGCTTGATGTATCTTCTGCCAGTGTGTATCGTATTTTTGAAGATCAGCAAGATCCACGGGCCATGTACTGGGCAACTCGTGGACAAGGGTTATTGTATACCTACAACAATGGCAATAGCTGGCAACAACCAGAAGGGGCTCTTTCTACGGGATTTATTTATAGCGTTGCAGTTCATCCAAAAGATACATGTACGCTCTATGTAACAAATGGCGGGTTTGTATACAAAAGTACCGATTGTAGCCGGTCATGGGTAGAAGTGTATCGCGATGATACAGGGTCACGAATTGGCAGTCTTTCTATTAACCCCTTCGCACCTCATCAATTATATTTGGCAAAAAGTAATGGCGATATATTAGAAAGCCAAGATCAAGGTATTAGTTGGAAAGTAATATATTATTTGGGAAAACGTGTCATTGACTTATTTTCTGATCCATATACAGAAGGCAGAATATACCTTGCTACAGAAACCGATGGGATATACCGATCGATTGACGGAGGAAAACAATGGCAAGCATTAGATACACAATTAAAAGGATTCCCAGGGGGATTGGAATATAGACGATTTATACTCTCACCACAAGAAAAAGACCTCTTGTATTATATCTCTACCTATGGTATTCATATCTCGAAAGACGGGGGAGATAATTGGCAAACACTCAATTTAATCCACCCACCAGGAAGTGCTCGCATTTTTGGCTTTGCTGTTGACCCAACCAATCCAAAAGAAATGTATTACACTGCCACAATTAACGAACGATCCACCTTGTATAAAACCGTTGATGGTGGTGATAGCTGGATTACAAAACGATTGCCTTCAGGACAAATTCCTACCGTACTCCGAAGCCATCCCACAGAAATAGGCTGGCTCTACCTTGGCTTTACCATTCCCGTAACTGAATAAACCTGCCGGCAGGTAGGTAATAATCTCATAACAACTATCTATGCCAATAAATAAAGAACAATTTGATAAAAGTATAGAATTTCTAAAACAAGATATTTCCAGTCTTCGTACTGGTAGGGCAACTCCTGCGTTAGTAGAAGATATTGTGGTAGAAGCATATGGAAGTAAACAACCACTCCACACCGTTGCCTCTATTAATGTTGCCGATGCTCGCACATTAAACATTTCTCCATGGGATAAAAGTCTCATGCAAGCGGTAGAAGAAGGAATTCGCAAGTCAGATATTGGGATTAACCCGGTAAACGATGGCACAGTTATTCGTTTGCCACTTCCAGAATTAACAGCCGAACGACGCAATGATTTAATTAAAATCTTACATAAAAAATTGGAAGAAGCAAAAATTGCGATTCGAAAAATTCGTGAAGAATTGCGAACCGATATTGATAAACAAGAAAAAGCAAAAGAAATAAGTGAAGATGATAAGTACAATATGCAAGACGATATTGAAGAAATGGTAAAATCATATAATGAAAAAATTAAGCAAATTGGTGAAGAAAAAGAGAAAGAAATTAATACGATATAACATCGTATAGAGAGAAAAACAACCCCAGCTCAATTGAGGTTGTTTTTTTATACCAAAAAATTAAAAGCTAGACTACGATTGAGCATACAGTATCCATATGATAGACTACTCCTATAATAATTCCATTATAATGACTCTTGAACGTGGACATCTATGAAAATCATTCTCCAAAAAGTAACAGAAGCTTCTGTCACCGTAAACGAAAAAGTGGTTGGACAGATTGGTGTTGGTTTTTTACTCCTCATCGGCATTACCCACACCGACACAACAAAAATAGTAGATACGATGATTGATAAAATTTTGAAACTTCGTCTTTTTGCAGAAAAGGGGAGTACGACGTTTATGGAAAAAAATATTGTGGAAGCCGGTGGTGCCATTTTGGCAGTATCACAATTTACCCTCTACGCAGACTGTGCCAAAGGCACTCGCCCGAGCTTTACCAAAGCAGCCCGCCCTGAGGTGGCAAAACCATTATACGACTATATGGTGGCAGAGTGCTCCCGTCGAGGCATTCCTACCCAAACAGGATTATTTGGCGAACATATGGAAGTGTCACTCATAAACGATGGGCCAATTACCTTGGTGATTGATATGTAAAAATAAAAAAATCTCTCAATACACTTGAGAGATTTTTGAATTGGCCGATCGTAAAGGTGGGGACACGAGTGTGCGATCGGCTATTGAATGAGCATGAGGTCAATCACTTGGCTTTGACGTACTCCACCTCCCGTTTAGGCAGAGTTGCAGTTGCAATGGCGACATCTCCAGGAACTCCGTGAAGAAATTCCTGAGGGACATCGGCATTGACCATCAACACATCATTCGTCAACTTCGTGGCAGCGGGAAGGCTGAAATACAGACGAATCCGATCCGCGTGGCGGATACAGGTTCCGAGGGCATTGCCTTGGTTATCGTACAAAGATTGGATCGAGACGGCCGCTCCCGTCGGGGCAGGCCGACGAGCCAAAACATCCAAACCAATACGGTTCTTCATGCACGTTTCTCCTAATGCACCGTTTACACGTATCTTCCCCACACAGAGCGCGTGAGCAAGATAAAAAAGCTACCATGGAGCCATTGCTTTGTCAACGAGCATACCTTGACGCAAGCCCCTGTCAGCCGTATACTATCAGTAGCCAAAAAACGGTTGTACATGGCAATTTTTTAGTTAAGACTTTTCCCGTATGAACAACAAAATGGACAATATAGTGTCATTAAGTAAACGTCGTGGCTTTATCTTTCCTGCCAGCGAAATCTATGGGGGATTTGCCAATTCCTATACCTACGGGCCCTATGGCATTGAATTAAAAAATAATATTAAAAAATTGTGGTGGAAAATGTTTGTACAAGAACGAGCAGAAATTGTGGGAATTGATGGCCCTATTATTTTGCATCCAAAAGCATGGGAAGCATCTGGCCACACGAGTGGATTTAACGATGCCATGATTGATTGTAAACAATGCCACAAACGCTTTCGTGCTGATCACTTGGTAGAAGAAAAAACAGGCAAAGACATGGAAGGCGACATTGCCAAAATGAATACCGTGTTTCAAACAGAAAAAATTACCTGCCCAAACTGTGGCAATCAAAACTGGACAGACGTTCGGAATTTTAACCTTATGTTTGCAACCGAAATGAATACAGTTTCGGATTCCGGAGAAAACACAGCCTATCTTCGACCAGAAACAGCAGGAGCCATTTTTTTGGAATTTCAACATGTGCTGGACTCTATGCGTGTCAAAATTCCATTTGGTATTGCCCAAATTGGAAAAGCATTTCGCAACGAAATTGTGGCGGGCAATTTTATTTTTCGCTTACGAGAATTTGAACAAATGGAAATTGAATATTTTATTGACCCAGAAATTGCATGGGAACCCCTCTTTGAATCATGGCTCGAAGAACAAGAATCTTTTGTGCAACAATTAGGGGTAAAAAAAGAAGACATTCGCCGCCACGAACATCCAAAAGAAAAACTATCTCATTATTCCAAAAAAACCGTTGATATTGAATACAATTTTCCCTTTGGTGGATTTAAAGAACTGTTTGGACTCGCACATCGCGGGGATTTTGATTTAACGCAGCACAGCAAATTTTCTGGTGAAACATTGGAATACAATGATCCGGTGAATAACAGAAAATTTGTCCCCCATGTACTCGAACCAACCTTTGGATTAGACAGAAGTGTGCTCGTCACATTATTATCTGCCTATACAGAAGAAGAGGTAAACGGCGAAACACGCGTGGTCATGAAATTCCCCAAACGCCTTGCACCCGTTCAAGTAGCCGTATTTCCATTATTAAAAAATAAACCAGAATTAGTAGACAAAGCACGCGACGTATTTGCCATGCTCAAAACCGATTTTGTGTGTGAATTTGATGATAATGGCAACGTGGGCAAACGCTACCGCCGACAAGATGAAATAGGTACCCCATACTGCGTCACCATTGATTTTGATACTCTTACCGACAACACCGTCACCGTCCGTGACCGCGACACCATGCAACAAGAGCGTGTTGCAATCGATAATTTGAAATCATACTTTCAGTGGTAGGCCAGTGTCATCCCCGTCTTCGCCTGAGGGCTACCTGCCTGCAGGCAGGCAGGCGCCGGGCAAGCCCGTTATGTCATATAACAAACAATCTATATCTTTCATCCACCCTATGTTCCAATCCTATCAACTCACAAACAAAGCTAACGTCATTTTAATTCCTCAGCAAGATACCAAATCCATTACCACCTTGGTTATGTACCCAGTGGGGTCTCGCTACGAACCAGAAAAATTATCAGGTGTGTCACACTATGTAGAACACTTGATGTTTAAAGGAACAAAAAAAAGAAAAAATACATTGACGTTAACACGCGAAATTGATCGACTTGGTGCAGAATATAATGCATTTACGGGAAAAGAATATACCGGCTATTATATTAAAGCTGACGCTACATATCTTCCTATTAGTTTAGACATTCTTTCAGACATGTTATTTCACTCGGTCTTTGATCCAAAAGAAATGGAAAAAGAAAAAGGCCCAATTGTAGAAGAATTACGCATGTACAAAGACAATCCACTCATGGATATTGATAATGTGTTTGAAGATGTCTTATACAAAGGCTCACCACTCGGGCGTGATATTGGCGGAACAGAAAAACATGTCATGTCATACAAGCGTGACGACGTATTAGCATACCGCGACAAATACTACGACGTCAGTAATATGACCATTGTTGTTGCCGGAGCAGTCACAGACAAAACAAAAGGTGCTATTGAAACCTATTTTGGACAACAAGCCTCACAAACCAAAGCATCAAAAACATTTTTGCCCTATTGTTTTGGTCCAAAACAGAAAACTGATCGCATTATCGTGCAACAAAAAAAAACCGATCAAGCACAACTCATGATTGGATTTCCCGCATTCTCTCACGGAGGAAAAGAAAACACCACTCTTGATGTATTAAATACCATCTTAGGAGGATCAATGAGCTCACGCTTGTTTATTCAAATTCGCGAACGACGTGGATTGGCCTACATGATACGGAGTGGCTCACAACAATTTCGCGATACTGGCTACATGTATATTCGCGCTGGCCTTGACCCCAAAAATGTGAACAAAGCTCTCGGCGTTATGCAAGACGAAATACATAAAATTATTGACAAAGGGGTCACCAAACGCGAACTCATGGATGCCAAAACACACATCAAAGGATCGCTTACCTTATCACTTGAAGATTCAAGTGCGCAAGCAAATTGGTATGCTGAGCAAGCCTTATTTATGAATCGTATCAGTACACCAGAAGAAGAAATGGAAAAAATTGAAGCAGTCACAAACGAGCACATCAAAGCGCTTGCAAAAAAAATATTTAAATTCAACGATATGCGTCTGGCAATTATTGGTGACGTATCACCCGAATCAATTCGCATATAACGCAAAAAATTTCTTTTTTTATCTCTCTTGTATGATTTCTCTTTTTGCCAATTGGAAAATGTATCTTAATCACGAAGAATCACTCCAATTAGCACGGGAGTATGCCACACTTTCTTACGAAAAAGCGTCTGTCCGCATGGTCGTATTTCCAACACTCTTAAGTGCCACCTCTGTACAAGGCATAGTAAACACTGCGGGTATAGCTGTAGGAGCACAACACGCCGCCTGGACACCCAAAGGAGCGTATACTGGCGCAGTATCAATGGAGGTACTTCACTCAGCACATATTTCCTATTCCCTTATTGGGCATTCAGAACGACGACATGTGTTTGGAGAAAGTAATGACGATACACACAAACGACTGCAAGCAGCCATTGATGCTGGCATAACGCCGGTACTTTGTGTGGGAGACACGGCAGATGATGTCGCTGCTCAAAAACAAGAATACCGAATAAAAAAACAACTCCTAGAAGCATTCCAAAATATAACAGGACTTGAACAAGCAAACATATATATTGCCTACGAACCTGTGTGGGCAATATCACAAGCCGGGGTAGGCACCGCATGCAGCCCAGAAGAGGCCAAACACATGCTCCACCTCATTCGAGAAGAGATGAAACAATACACAACACAAGCCATTACGTGTTTATATGGCGGTAGTGTCACACCCCAAAATGTGTTATCATATATCACACAAGAGGGGATTGATGGTGTATTAGTCGGCAGCGCATCGGTGCATACAGATGAATATAAAGCCCTTGTGCATGCCGTATCTGGCGATATATCATAAACGGTTTATAGGTATGTATACATTGCTTCCATTTATTCTTATTTTAGTATCGCTTGCAACTATTCTTGTTGTTGTTATTCGAAAATTTCCCCAATTATCCTTGCTCGATATTGAAAAATTACCCGAAGTACAAGAAGAGGTAAAGAAAAATGAAGTATTAAAAAAGCGAGTAAAAAAGAAAACAAAAGAATCAAAAGAAAAAACCGATGCAAAAGTGCACATACTCTTGGCACGCCTCAAAAAAGTACAATTACAATTCCGCCAATACGTAGGAGCGGTAGAACGCCGTATTATTCGTCAAAAAATAGAGCATAAAAAACAAGAACAGATCAATACTCCCGAAGCAACCCAAACAGAAAAAGAAAAAGTAAACTTGCTATTAAAAGACGCAGAGCAAGCCTTTCAAGCAAATCAATTTGATAGTGCCGAAAGCAAATATATTGCCGTTATTCGTTTAGACAACAAAAATGAAGATGCTTACAAAGGATTGATCGACGTGTATGTAGAACGAGATCAACTCGAAGAAGCTGCAGAAACCTGTTCATTTTTACTCCAACTCAATCCAAAAAATGAATTGGCTCATGTGCGCATGGCTGAAATTGCAGAGCAAGATGGTGATATACAAAAAGCAATTGATCATTACCAAGAAGCGGTCATTATTAATCACAACATGTCTCCACGCTTTGCCAAATTGGCAGATCTTTTAGTTCGCGTAGAACAATACGAAACAGCATTAGAAGCAATTAACCAAGCAATAGAGCTTGAACCAGAAAATCCGAAATATCTTGACAATTTTGTGCATATTGCTATACTGGTGGGGAATAAAAAATTAGCCAAAGAAGCCTACGATAAATTAAGACAATCCAACCCAACAAACAACAAATTAGACTCTTTAAAACAAAAAATAGACAAAATGGGGAATAACAATTAACCATTAACAGGTAATAATTAACTTTTTGAATATACACCATGTTCAAATAAAAAGTTAATTGTTAATAGTTAATGGTTATGTGTTTACGACGCCATCTTAGCTCAGCTGGTAGAGCAACGGTTTTGTAAACCGTGGGTCCGGGGTTCGAGCCCCCGAGATGGCTCTGGGTTAACAGTTAACTTATAACAATTAACTATTAACTTTGGTAATTGATGTATATATACGAGGGAGGGGAGTATGGATACATTTCGATTTTTTCAATTTAAAGTATATACAGATGCAAAAACTTTTTATCAAGCAATAGTTGTTTGTTTTGATAAACGTGTATCGTATTCTTTATATGATCAGATATCACGTGCAGCACTATCAATTATATTAAATATAGCTGAGGGTTCCGCAAAACAGTCTGATAGAGAATTTGCAAGATTTTTAGAAATATCTATTGCGTCAGTAAGCGAAGTTGTTGCCTGCTTAGATGTAGCAAAAGATAATAGGTATATATCAAAAGAAAGATATATAACTTTATTTAAAGACGCTTGTGATATTAGCAAACAACTTGGTGGTTTTATCAAACTACTACGGCAAAATAATAAATAACAAAATAGTTAACTGTTAATTGTTAATAGTTATAAGTCAACATCGGGTCGGTTCCAGAGCGGTCAAATGGGGCAGACTGTAAATCTGCTGGCTCAGCCTTCGGGGGTTCGATTCCCTCCCGGCCCACATATACACTAGGCATATCACCACAAACAAGCACCTGTGATATTATGTATAAATAAAAAAGCACAGTCTCGTAGAGAGATTGTGCTTTTTTATTTATGCCGATACATCAGCAATCACCTCATCCACATGGGTTTCAGGCTTCACCTTCATATAATGCTTCACAATAGTTCCCGTTTCATCAATCAAAAAAGAATCCCGTTGAATGCCCATATATTTTTTTCCAAACATGGATTTTTCTCCCCATACGCCATAGGCTTCGACAACTTTTTTTTCTTCGTCTGCCAAAAGAGGAAAGTTGAGAGAAAATTTTTGTGCAAATTTTTTGTGTGAAGAAACTGAGTCAATACTCACGCCAAGCACTTGCACACCTTTTTTTTGCAATTCATTGAGTCGATCACGAAAATTGCAGGCTTCTTTGGTGCATCCGGGGGTATCGTCTTTTGGGTAAAAATAAAGGAGGACTTTTTTGCCTAAAAAATCTTTGAGTGCGTGTTGTACCCCCTCTTGATCCAATAGGGTAAATGCTGGGGCTTTTTTGTTTTCGAGTGACGTCATAGAAAGTATTAAAATAAATATGCTTATGTTATTGCGAGAAGCCCCTCAGGGCGACGAAGCAATCTTTCATAGAGAGTATTATATTAAAACCCTCTATGAAAGATTGCTTCACCCCAATGCGTCAGGGTTCGCAATGACATGACCCCATCCTACCACGTTTTACCCACACAACCAATAGAGGCTCAGCACTCTTTATGGTATACTGAGGTTTATATGCATATTCGCTTTTCTGTTATTCTCGTATCTTTCATATCTCTTACCCTCGTGGGGTGGGGGAGTGTTGTGGTATTTGCGGCAAACACAGAAGAAGTCGGTGGCAATAAGGCAGAAATAGATGTGTTAAACGATAAAATTGCCGAAAAAAAAGAAAAAGTAAAAGAACTCGAAAAAAGTATTGCCGCATATAACGAAAAAATAAACCAAAAAAGAAAAGAAGCCGTATCGCTTTCAAATCAATTAGCTATTTTAGATAATCGAGTCAGCCAAGTGACTCTCGATATTGAAATAACGGAAGAAAAAATTGATACATTAGAACTCGAAATTGAATCACTCCAGCTTGAAATAGCAGACAAGCAGGGGAGTATTGACCGGCAACAAGAACTCATAGGCGAATTGATTCGAACCATTCATTATCATGACAAAAAAAAGTATATTGAAATAGCAGCAGGGTATAGTAGTTTTTCTGAATTTTACAACCAAGTACAATACATTCATTCAGTAGAAGAAAATTTAGGTGCCACCGTACGAGGCATTCGAATCAGTAAAGAAGAGTTGCAAAAAAAAGAATCTCAAACAACCGAAAGAAAACTTTCGTATGAAGGACTCAAACAAGAATTAGAAAATAAAAAGAAAAACCTAGGAGAACAACTCTTTGCCAAAGAAAATTTACTGGCATCCACCCATGCGTCAGAATTAACGTATAAAACATTGTTAGGAAGTTTAAAACAACAATATAGCCAAATAGAAAATGAAATTACCGGCATAGAACACGAAATCCGAAAAAAATTAGAATCACAAAACAAACTCCAAGATGATGTCAATGTAGGAGATGGGCAACTCACCTGGCCAACACCAAGCCGCTACATTACTGCACGATTTCATGATCCTGATTACCCATATCGTCATGTATTTGAACATAACGCTATTGATATTCGTGCAGCACATGGAACACCTATTAAAGCCGCTGCATCTGGCTACATAGCTCGTGCCAGACGCTGTACCGTTTCCACTTGCTATGCCTATACTATGATTGTACACGCAGGAGGCATTTCAACGGTGTATGGTCACATGAGCCGCATTACCGTAAGTGAAGATCAATTTGTGGCGCGTGGCGATGTGATTGGCTATACGGGGGGAACACCGGGTACGCCGGGTGCAGGCCCATTTGTCACAGGGCCACATTTGCATTTTGAAGTACGCTTAAACGGTATTCCTGTTGATCCGCTTCGGTATTTGGTGAAGGATTATTAAACGCTTGTCACACTTTTTACAAACTGCTATACTTATTGAACAGATAAAGTATCATTCATTTTAATGTATTGTTTCTATGCAATCAGAGAACAAAAAAGCAAGCATGGGAAATGCAATTCTTGGCAACATGTCTCCGGGAATGGTGTTTCTTTTTGGTATTATTCAAGGTGTACTCGTACTTTGTACCATTGGATTTTTCATCATGTTAGCCGTATATTTTGGTAATGGAAAACCAACCAAAGTAAGCGGCACAAACCCAACAAATCCAACGGTGCAGCCCAGCAATCCAACTGGCGGTGAACCAACAGGCCCCATTGCCTTCCGCCCGGTTGATGAAGATGAGGATCACATTCGTGGAGATAAAAATGCTCCTGTGACCATTATTGAATACTCTGACTTTGAATGTCCTTTCTGTTCACGATTTACCCCAACCATTGATCAAGTATTAAACGATTACGATGGAGAAGTACGCGTGGTGTATCGTCACTTTCCACTTCGATCAATCCACCCACAAGCAGCACCTGCGGCATTGGCAGCAGAATGTGCGGCAGAACAAGGCAAATTCTGGGAATATCATGATGAATTATTTAAAAATCAAGCATCACTTACCCCAGCTCTCTACACCCAACTTGCAACACAACTTGGTTTAAATGTATCAAAGTTTGACAGTTGTGTAAGTTCAAACAAATACGCATCTCGCGTACAAGCAGATGAAACCGATGCACAAAATGCAGGAGGACAGGGGACTCCATATAGTGTCGTAGTAGGACCAAACGGAGAAACAGTACCATTAAGTGGCGCCCTTCCATTTGCCTCAGTAAAAACCGTGTTAGATCAATTTGTACAATAATATATAATCAAATAAAAATCCTCTGCCAACGTGTAGAGGATTTTTTTATTTCAACAGTAGGGGAGGGAATCCGGGGTTGCGAGAGTATTAGTATACACAAGTAAAAAGTATTGACCCATTCAATACCAAAAGCCATCCCCAAAAAAAATAAATTAGCACAGTAATGTTAATTGCCTACCGGCAGGCAGGTAGCCCTCAGGCGAAGTCGGGTCAAAAGTTACTTATTAATGATGTGTCGCACAATAAAATTATTCGTACGCGAGCAGGCGAGAGGGGGTATGGCTTATGTGGTCTTAGACTCTCTATTGAGTATACCTGTACCTGATAGCCGGTACGTAAAGAATCCTCTAGCCATTTTTCACACAGATCTTGTAATTTACATTTTTTATTCAAAAATTTTTTTGTTGCAATGATCCATAGCTTGCCCGTCGCCTGCCTGCCGGCAGGCAGGTAGCCCTCAGACAAAGCTGAGTCTTGCTATGAGACCAATGGTATTAAACCAAACCATGAAGAGACGAGAAATCAGTAATATATACAGGTGTATACTACTGACTAGAATCTTGTAAGAAAAAAGTATATAAAAAAGACGACCCTTACTACCTGTTGTTTTAAAGTCGAATTTTGTAGTGTCGCAAAATAGAGTATATCCCGTACAAAACAGGGGAGAGTGGGGAGAGCAAACACATATCTAGCCTACGAAGCCTTACACACCAGTCCGGTGAGGCACATAGGCAACATAGATCCAACAAAATAATCTGTATCTGAAAATAAATATAAAATTATTTATGTATACAATATACCTCACAGAATACCAGAACAAACGTGATACAAAAAGAAATAACCAAAAGAGTATGAGGCGGAGTGTATGGACATGCCCGTTAGCCTCCGCCATAGGTATATTGTCGCATAATATGCATTGTGCGACATTACAATACACGAGTGTTTTCACCTTGTATAGGGGCACACGAGCATCCAACGACATACCAAACGCTCTCATTATTTTTTACAGAGCTCCCCTTCTATACGAGTAACCACACCCTCTGATTTACTATGTTTTTTAACAAAATAATTATTGTACCAGCATAATCAATGATTACCGAAATCCACTACGGTATTTCTGCCATTGCTATTTCCAATAAATTCTATCTCCAAATCGAACATCTACATACGAGACCCCCTCACTGCTCCCCCGCTTATCGAGCACGGCTTTGAGTGCCAGCTGTTGAATGTCGCTGGGTTTGTCTAATTGTATTTTTATATACCATCCTGCTTTGGTGTACAGTATTGCATCCCCCACTCTATTTTCTAATTCTATATAATGGAGCGGGATAGTGAGTTGTTTTTCCACAAATTCAAACCACTGTTGTATGGTCGTCACTGTCCCCTGTTCTAGCACCAGCATGCCTTCTTTTGCATCCTCTTGGCGTAATCTATCGTAGACTATTGGGTATTTTCCCATTTCGGAATGCAGCCGCATGAGTGGTGGGGTGTGTGATTCTGAAACGATTTTTATTTCTGTGTGTACAGCACCAAATGCATCGGTACTTGTTACCTCTTCGGTCACACGATTCCATTCGTCATTCCCCACATGACGAACCACTTCTACAATATGACCATCCTCACCCACATAGCTATAGTGTTTGCCTGTATCATAAATGAGTGTTGATACTTTTTCTTGGGCAGTAATGGTGAGATAGTGTGGAAATTTTTTTTCTACTCGAATGGTATTTAATGGAAATTTTTTTTCTAAAATATCATGCAATTCTTGGATGTGAACAAAAAAATAATTATTCCCCGGAATAATAAAAAATCGTTTATACTGCATAATGCCATGCACGGTTTGATGGAATTCATCTTCATTCACACGTTTCAACCCAGTTGTTTCTATTGAGGTAATACGAAAAAAAGGATGATACACCAGTACTCCCAAAAGCAACAAGAGACTGACACAGAGCAATACGATATTTCTTTTTTGCCTTTGAGACGCTGTATCGGGTTTTTTATATGGATTTCTTTTGTGAGTCAACACATGTTCATCGGCATTCCGAACAACAACGCGATAGCATTTTTTTTGCTTTGTATAGTATTTTTTTCTTGGGAACAGGCTTTTTTTCATACCGATTTATCCTTGAAATCCACGTCGAAAACGGCGACATGTTTCTATAATCCAATTGATCCAATACCACGAAGACAATACATAATCTTGGCAAGACACGAGTTGCTTTTCTTCACCCCCAAATCCGGTTTTAAAATGCGTAATGCCGTGAAATGGATGTGCGGGCGATGCCCCTTGTGGTGCAATCCCCCAAAAGTTATACCACTTCATTCCCCTTTTTTTGGCTTCTTGTATGGCATGCCATTGAATTAAATACGACGTAGGAATTTTATGATCCGTATTGAGTGATGCCCCATGGCGATACACGGCCATACCATGATAAAAAAATATAATTGCAGACGAATCTAATGTGCCATCTGGCAAATAGGCATGGTACACCACTGCCTGATTTTTTTGTGCAAACGCAGTAAATTCTTTGGTAATATAGTCGGGTGAGAATCGTGAAAATTTATGTCGTTTTGCGGTTGTGTTATGTAAAGTATTAAACGTATCAACCGATGCAATATCGGTATGCATGGTCACCGTTACTCCTTCTTTTATACAGCGACGAATTAAATTTCTATGATTTTTTTTCATGCCCTGTAATAATACATCTTCTGGTGCAGTCACAGGCAACATCCAGGTAGTTTCGGCAAGAGCATGCATCGGTGCTGGTCGATAGCCAGCATCTTTCAACATGTGTGTATTTTCTTTTGTATCTCGCCAAAAAGGACTCATACGAATAAATGCATAACCCTGTTTTTTTGCAAATAATTTTAGGGTGGTAGTATATGCTTTAAAAGCCGCTGCTTTTGCGTGGTGATGTTCTAGCGCAATATATGGGCCATAGGGAACATATAAAAAATTTCCTCGTTTGGCATGAGTAGACAATACCAAAGATCCGCCTATTAACGTATTTTTTTCATTATATATACCAAAAATCCAATACTGTTCCCCTAATAATTGAAAAAATTTTCCATAGGTTGGAGATTGAACAAAAAGTGTATATGGTTGTGTGCGAATCCATGCCTCCCAGTCTTCTTTCTGCGGTATTTCGCGAATAGTATATTCCATGTAAAGCAAGATAAAAAAATAGAAATGTTACCCGTTATTTTTTTCTAAATAACTGTTTATACATGCCACAATCAGCTGTTGCTCTTCGTGGGTGAGATATCGGTTGAGTGGCAAATTGACTGACTCTTGTGCAATTGCTTCAGCAGTGGGGCACGTCCCCTTTTGATAGAGTGTTTTTGTGGTATCAATATCGTGTGGGGCAATGGGTGTTTGGTACCAATCGCCCAAAAATATTCTCCGCTGTTTTGCCAAGTGCTGCAGTGCCTTTGGATTTTGTACAAAAATTGGGTATCGAAGCAGCGGCATATCACTTTGAGTTGGAAGTTGTATTGCGGTAGGAATATGTGTGGTGTAAAAATTTGCAGCTTCTTTTCGCTTACGGTTGTATTCATCAATAGTACCAAGTTGCGAAAGAAGAATCTGTGCCAGTGCATTTGGTAATTGTGCTGGATATTGTTTTGGAAACATGCCTTGTTTTTCTTCTGTTGTAATAATCCGATTCATGATATGTAAATTTTTTCCCAGCCAAAGAAGTATCTTGCCAATCCCCCACCCATACGTTTTTTTCCCAACATAAAAAAGTGGAAAATGCCATAAATGCTGGAATACGTCTTTGATTGGCATTTTTGGAAGAGTGTCTATAAAACCCGTGAGCCTCCCAGCATAGGTTGCATTGTTTGTAACAATAGCTCCTCCCCTACCACAAGACATACTTTTATCGCTTCCAAAACTATACATGCCAATATCAGCAACCGTTCCTAAATAGCCAGTATTTTTATATCGAGCACCAAACGTGTGTGCACAATCTTCAAGTGTGCACAGATGATATTTTTTGGCAAGCGCCAAGCATGCCTCTATGTCGACGGGTATGCCAAAAGTATGCTGTAAAAATAATACTTTTGTTTTTGAACTAATTTTTTTTTCAGCGTCACGAACATCGATGGTACAATTTTTTTGTATATCAACATACACGGGCACGGCTCCTATAGCAGTAATGGCATTGATAACGACCACACAGGTATATGCCGGAACTAATACCTCATCACCTGGTTTTAGATCAAATGCTTTAAGTGCCAACAGAATGGCACTCCTGCCACTGTCTACCGTCTTTGCATATGAGACGCCAAGATATGTTGCAATATGACTATCTGCCCGTGTACGAAACACACCTGTTCGAAGATTGCTCCACTTCCATGGAAAAAAAAGATACGAACATGCAATACGAACATCTTCTGCAGTCACATTGGGTGCAAACCCAGTAAAAATAGTATTGTGGAGTGTTTGTTTTTTCATGGGTGGGCTTCTGAACGAGTCATATCACGGTACGGCGACAATTCTTTTACGACAATCCCAGGCATTCTGTTTTCTAACAACAGAACCACATTATTGTCACGCTGTGATTGAATATATGATAATAACTCACTATGATCATACATGGTGTGAATATCGGTGTGATATTTCGTTCCCACCCCTCGTGTTAATGCATCAACACTGTCGGGGGTAATAACCACCAACTCATCTGCGACAAATGCAATTTCTCCTCCAATTTGTTCATGCAATTCATCACTTTTGTCACCTAATTCCACCATACCACGGGTAATCACAATACGTCTTTTCTCGGAGGGGTATTTATGAAACACATCGAGCGCGGCTCGAAATCCTTGTGGATTGGAATTATAACTGTCATCAATAATTATTGCCTTGCCATAGGGATACATGTGGAGCGACCCATGAACATTGGTAGGCAGACTGCGACACCGATCAACACACGTCGCGAGGGGTATGCCAAGTGCCTGTGCAATCAGTATTGCAGCCCCTACATTGTATGCATGATGCGCACCAATAACCGGCGTGGTTACTCGGTAATCAGTTTGTTGAATCGTGATGGTAAAATCTGTGCCCTGGTCATGCGGGTGTATATCGGTAAAAAGACCGCTCGGATGTTCGTCTTCTTCGGTACCAAAGGTATGAATATTTTTGCACATTAACTCTGAAATAAATTCCATGCAATACGTATTATCTGCATTGGTGATCACAGATCCATTGGCAGGAATTGAACGAAGCAATTCATATTTTGCTTGTTGAATATGACGAATGCTGCCAAAAAGTGATAAGTGCTGTTCGTTAATAGCGGTTAAGACGCCAATGGTAGGACGCACCATTTCACAAATGCGTGCAATTTCGCCAATGCGATACGCACCCATTTCACAAATAAATACCTTATCGTTTGAAAAATCATGACTATGAATAAATTTTGCTACCCCAATATCGGTATTGACGTTGCCAGGTGTTTTGACTACCTGAAACGTTCCAGTTGCCAAATGAGCCACAAATTCTTTTACCGATGATTTTCCATAGCTACCGGTAATACCGACAACCGTAAGATTTGAATACTTGGCTAATTTTTTTGTTGCGGTATAGATATACCAATATTTAATTGCTTTAGTACCGATATGAAACAACAAAACAACGGTGATAGTAATAAAAAATCGAAACACTAAAATAAGCAACAACACATTTATTTTTTGTGCAAAAAATAAAATACTTGCTTCTAATACAATACTGGTTAATACAATAAGGAGTGCCTTTGGTGTTGGTGTTGGATACCGTAACTTTTTTAAAACCAGTGCTTTATAGGAGCCATACCCCACATCAAGACATAAAATACCCAACACGACGAACGATGCCCATTTCGTATCATAAAAAAGGGTGAAAGCGGTGAGTACGACAATACTTCGCCATACCATTGTGGGTTGTAATAAAAATGAATGGCCTTCTCGAGTACGTAAAAAATCTTTCCATCGATCGAATCGATATTCTTTGAGCTGCAAATAATAGCAATACTGTGCGTGATCAACAATGGCACTCAGCAACCAAAGGCATGCGATAAAAAAGTATGTCACATCAAGCGAGGAAATTTGCAGCATAGAAATTATGACAAAAATAACAGAATCTCCTGTACCATTTCTTGAGACTTCGAGCGATGAAGTCCATGGGTTCCTCCTTGAAAAGAAACAAATGTTGCGTGTGGTATACGTGCAGCTATTTTTTTGCCAAATCGAATGGGAACGTAGGTATCATGGGTGCCCCATAAGAGGAGTGTGGGAACGGAAATATGTGATAATCCCCCATCCACCGAGGATCGTGTGACCTGTTGAAATATGGCTTGTTGTATTGGGTTTTGCTTTGTGTGTTGATAATCCGGAGAATCGGCTGCTTTGTATAACAGCCGTTCCGCAACAGCACGATATCGAGAAATGTATGGCAGGGAAAAAAATACTTTTCCCACTCGTGAGAGAGCTCCAAACACACAGCGTTTTATACGCCGTTTGGGGCGAAAAATAGCAGCACCACTCAGTATCAGTTTAGCACATACGCTTGGGTTTTGCGATACAAGAAAAGCAGCCACTTGTCCACCAAAAGAATGCCCTAACATGACTCGTTTTTCGGGAGGAATATCTTGTATTTTTTTTTCAACAAACGCCGCATATTCTGGTATTCCCCACACTTCTTTGGGGCAGGGTTCAGTGCCAAAACAAGGTAAATCAATCACACGCACCTCGTCTACCTGTGGCGAAAGAAGCGTCACAAAATTATGCCACGTTTCATGTGAACCGCCCCACCCAGGAAGAATGATAATGCTATAGGGTTTTGTCATACCAAGCTCTCTAGAAAAGATATTCTTTTCCTCCCATATATGCCTGCAATACTGTTGGAATACGAACCCGACCATCGGCTTCTTGATATTGTTCAATAATCGCAATCGGGAATCGGCTCAAGACAATCGCTGTCCCATTTAATGTATGCACTGGGGTTGATTTGCCTTCGGCATTTTTGTACATAATACGTAATCGACGTGCCTGATAATCTAAACAATTACTGGTACTCGTTATTTCGCCAAAATCTCCCTGTGTTGTGTCAGTACCTTTCATGGTCATCCATGCTTCTATATCAAATTTTCTATACGCTGGTGCACCCAAATCAGCAGAGGCTGTATCAATCACCCGGTAGTGTAAACCCAATCCATCACAGATTTCTTTTTCAATTGCCAGTAATTCTTCATGCAATGCATCACTTTGTTCTTTGGAACAAAATACAAACATTTCTAATTTGGTAAATTGGTGCACGCGATATAAGCCTTTACTTGTTCTGCCATAGGCTCCGGCTTCTTTTCGGTAGCAGTGAGAAATGGCGGCATATTTTTTTGGCGTTGTTGCAACGTCGATCGTTTCATCGGCATGGTACCCCAGCATGGTAATTTCTGCAGTACCAATAAGTGACAGCCCCGTGTTTTCTACGGAATAAATTTGATCTTCGGCCCCACGAGGATTGAATCCTGCACCAATAAGAACTTCTTCTTTTGCAAGATCAGGCGTTTCAAATATATCGAACCCATGTTTTTCTAAAATATCGAATCCATATTGGAGCAATGCGTGATTGAGGCGTACCAGTGCATTTTTTGCATAATAAAATTTTGCACCAACGACTTTGGCACCTCGTTCAAAATCAAGTAATCCGTGCTCTGTCAACAGCGTTTCATGATCTTTAGGAATAAAATTAAATGCTGGTTCGGTACCACGTACTTCAACGACACGAAAATCTTCTTCGCCACCAATGGGTGCATCGGGGTGTGTGATGTTTGGAATTTTTTGGAGAAGTGCCGAATATTCCGCATCTACTGCGGTATACGTACTTTCAAGTGCTGCAATTTTTTCTCCTAACTCCTTCATGGCCATAATTTCTTCAGGAGTTGGTTTTCCTTTTGATCCTTTATTTTTTTCCGCTCGAAGGGTGTCGCGTTCACTTATGAGACTGCGTCGTTTTTCTTCTAAAACAAGAAATGCATCGAGGTCAAGTGACACACGACGATCTTGAATATTTTTTTTGATTATTTCTTCATGTTCTCGAATATAGGTGATATCAAGCATACAGAATTTAGGCATTATGATGAGATTGGATAAAAGCAACAATTTCCGGATATATAATGGTATAGAGTTCTTGATTTTTTGCAATTAAATCTTGGTGTGGAATATCATCGGGAGAAAACCAATCGGATTTGACCACTTCATTGGGAGGTAATTCGAGTGAGCCCCCCACAATTTCACACACAAATGGAATAAGATAAATAGCCACATCTCTCCCCCCTCGTACCGTGCTATTTAAATGAATGTGTTTACATTGTTGTATAATTTTGACGGTATAGCCTGTTTCTTCTTTGACTTCTCTCTGCAGTGCTTCTTCTACTGTTTCTCCCTGTTGAATTCCTCCACCGGGAAATTCCCATTTGTTATCATACTGGGGCGAATGAGGATCATGCCGGAGATTCATTAAAATTTTTCCGTTTTTTATTATAATCGCGAGTGGCACAAATACTTGTTTATACGCGTATGTATTTGCAAGATGATACGCCATTTGCGCCAAGGCTTTGCCCCGCGAGCTTCGTGCATTTTTTTCTGCTACCGAAATGTCGCCATACGTTTTTTGTATATCGGGTGCAAAAAAAATAGGATCATAGCAAAATGCTTTTTCATGCGCATCTGCCGGGAGTGTTGACACAATTTCACCCGTGTCTTCACCAATTACCACATGATATGTTTTGAGAAATGGATCAAATAACGCGAGTGCCGTACGAAATGATGCTGCCCGTTCGCTTGCATCGTTAAGATGCGTCATGCGATCAAGCACGAGCTTTCTTCGTTCATCATTATTTGGCGCAATACGGGCACTTGTGACCCCTGGCCAACCCGCTAACCCATGCACAAACAAGCCACTATCGTCAGATAAGGTAATCAACCCACTTTTTGTGGCATAATAACGAGCTTTCAGCATGGCATTCCCTTCTATTGTGGCTTCGGTTTCTTCTGGTTCTGGAATTAGGTCTATATCTTGGAGTGACACAAAAGTAACAGAAAGATCAGCCCATGCGTGTTTTATTTCACGGTATTTATCTGGATTCGTTGTGGCAATAAGTATTGTTGGTGTCATACAGATTGAGCAATGAATCGTCGAAGCGTATTTTTAATATGACTGCTTTTGTGTTGTGATTCTTTATATGGTTCTAATCGAACAATGCGCGTGTGAGTAAATCCATACTCATCTAATTTTTTTTGTAATGCATCAACAAACGTGTGTTGATCATACCCCAGTGCAATCACATCAGGCTGTTCTTCGCGAATAGCAGTATACACATCGGTGTTACTCCCCAGCACCACTTTGGAAATATTTTTTAATTCCGCCAAAAGCGTGGCTCGTTCTTGCTGTGTATGTACGGCTGTTTTGCCTTTTATTTTTTTAACATGCGTATCTGTTGACACAACCACAATGAGTTCATCCCCGTACTGTTTTGCTTGACGAAACACATCAATGTGTCCGAGGTGCAAAATATCAAATGTGCCAAATACCATGACTTTCATATAATTAATCAGCCAAAGGAAATTGTTCGGTTAATGCAGAAACCTCTTTCAACGGCCCATACACGAGAACCCCTAAAAATCGAATATCTTTTGCCGCACACTGCTCTTGTTTTGCTTTTACTTTTTCATCGTTACTTGAATCACGCATTTCTTCGGTAAAGCAAGTGACCATGAATCCACCTGCCTCGGCAGCATGTTTCAGCGCAAGTAAATTTTCTCGTGCGTCTGTTTTTTTCATCATGATGGCGTGTTGAATATTCATGGGAATTTGTTCACCATCGGTCGTTTTAGTGCTGTCAATATGAATTAATTTTCTTCCTTCTCGTGCAGCTAATGATGCTGCTAAGTGAGCCGCGGCATTTAATTTTGACCAGTATGGTACCTGGGGAGTGTCCAACAGTACGGCATGAGCAACCATGGTTTGTTTTTTTTGTTTTGGCATATGCTCTTCCACTTCGGGTCGCATAAGTGGAAATAAGACGGTTTCGCGAATAGGCAAATTTACTAAAAAGGCAAACAACCGTTCACCAAATCCAAACCCAAACGTGGGTGGCATACCATGCTCAAGCATCTCAACAAATTCAAAGTCTGGCATCATGGCTTCACTATCTCCCCTATCAATGAGGGCTTGTTGTGCCATAAATCGTTCGCGTTGATCAATAGGATCATTTAACTCAGAAAAACCATTGCCTACTTCACTCCCGGCAATAATAATTTGAAAGCGTTCGGTAAGCTGTGGATTGGTGGGGTGTACTTTTGCAAGTGGCGACACAATTTTTGGATGATGTACCAAAAATGCAGGTCCAGCAATTTTTTTGCGACAATATTTCCACAAGGTATCGGTTAACCGTTCTCGATTATCTCCCTCATACACCACCCCAAGTGAGGTAAGTGTTTGTTTCATTTCTTCTTCTGTTGCGGTTAACACATTCACCCCTGTTTGTTTTTGTACTTCGGTACAATAATCAATGCGGGGCCATTCACCAGCTAAATCAAACGTATGCCCTTTGGTTTCAAATTTTGTAGTATGAAACACATCGTTTGCAATGCGTTGATACAATTCTTGGGTCAGTGCCATACCTTTTTCGTAGTCCGCGTACGCCCAATAACATTCCATGTTGGTGAATTCTTGCAAATGATCGGGACTGGAGCCTTCGTTTCGAAAAATACGTCCAATTTCAAATGTTTTTTCAAATCCTGCGGCCATGAGTCTTTTTTGCCATAACTCACCTACCGAAATGCGTAAATACACATCTAAATCAAAATCATTGTGATGTGTGGCAAATGGGGTGGCTTCGGCACCGCCGGTTGTGGTTTCTAAAAATGGCGTTTCTACTTCAAAAAATCCTTTTTCTTTCATAAACGAACGCACGACTTCCCAAAACAATGCTTTCTTTTCAAACATCTGACGCAACTCTTCTTGCTGCAGTAAATCAAGATAGCGTTTTCGAAGTCGTACCTCATCATCTTTAATGCCATGAAATTTATCGGGAAGTGGTCGAAGTGCTTTTGATAATAATTGCCAAGTAGCAACTAAAATAGATGGCTCACCTTTGTGCGTCAAAAATCGTTCACCCGTGATATGAATAATATCGCCGGCGTCTATTTTTTTAATAAATCGCGTATACAATTCTTCGGGCAAATCATCTTTTTTTAAGGCAATTTGCATTTTGCCCGTTGCATCTTGGATATGACAAAACGTGAGCTTTCCCATGTCTCGTTTGGTCATAATTCTTCCTGCAATAGACACCTGTGTGCCTTCGGCTGCTATCAACGCTTCTGCAATGGCTATTTTTTCGGGTGTTTTTGCTGGGTATGGGTTTATACCGCTCTCTACAAAATCGTGTAATTTTTGGAGGCGTATTTCTCTTTCATCGTTAATATTGGGTTGTGATTGGATAGTTTTTTCCATAACAAAAAAGTGCAAAATATGCACTTACTGTAGCAGAAAGTTGAGAGGAAGACAAGGCAGTGGGCGTAACTGTCATCCCCGACTTAATCGGGGATCCACTCTCCAGTGAGAATGAGTGGATCCCCGTTTTCACGGGGATGACATTATGATATAGACAAAACCTCAAACGGCTGTTCGCCTCCTGGAAGGGTAATCGTTCCCGTATCCCCTACTTTTCTGCCCAAGAGGGCATTCCCAATAGGAGATTCATTGGAAATATGGCCAGTTTGTGGGTTGGCTTCTTGCGCGCCGACAATACTATATGTTTTTTCTTTTCCATTGAAACTAATGACAACGGTATTCCCAATACCAACACTGTGGGCGCTTGAGGCCTTACTACTCACGATTTCAGCAAGTTGCAAAATAGCATCAATTTCTTTGACCCGGCTTTGAAGCCATGCCATACGTTCTCGCGCCGCATGGTACTCTGCGTTTTCACGCAAGTCACCCAATTGTCGTGCTTCGTCAATACGAACCGCAGTTTCTGGCATGGTGCGTTTGATTAATTCTTCTCGCTCTTGTTCGAGTTGTGCGTATTTTTCTTTTGTAAGGTATTGGGTAGTCATAGAATGGGGTTACTTCATGGAACAGAATATAAAAAAAATTTTGATACATTATTTGTTTACAAAATTTTACTATTTTTTCCCTTTCTTAAAGTCAGATTCTTCTAATCCTGATTGGCGTAATATTGATCGAAACGTGCCATAGCGAATCTCTTTACCATGAATAGGGACAATGACGGTAAGCTGTGGATTACTATTATTTCTATATTTTGCATGACTGCCAGTTTGTGATACAAAAAAGAAGCCCTTGCTTTCAAGGACATGTACTACCAGCCGAAGAAGGTAGGGTTTAGGCATATTGAAGTGTAACGGACGCAATAGCTGGGTTTTTCACCCGTTCAGTTTTCTTTGGAAGCGGTGTATCTTCAAAATACAATGCAAGCGCATCTTGAAGCATGGCAAGGGCTTCTTTTTTGGTCTTACCAAAGCTTGAAACTTCGACATCCAAACATTGAGAGATATAGTAATCTCCCTCTTTCCACACTGCTGCTTTGAGATCTACAGTACGCATATTTTAGTATTATACGTTGAGTATACCCGAGAGAAAAAATAAGTCAAATTCGGGTATATTTCAAAGATATATATGTTGGGATTATAAAATATATAATAACGCTCATCCATATACGATATTAGGCAATGATCACTCGCTCTCTTTAATTAATTTTTTCCAGTTTATATATCTACCAATTCTTTTTATTTCAGAAAGGTCAATGAACCTGTTTTTCAATCTTGTGCTTTGGGATGTTAGTCCGTTTAGCAATTTTATCAATCTATTAAAAATTTCTTCATTTGAATTTATGAATGCCGTTGACATCTCAAATTCCTTACCCATATATTCAAAATTTTTATTTTTTATACCTTTTCCAATTCTTTTATGCTTAATATAATATTTTGTCCCTCTAATTTGATCTCCTAAAATAAAAATTTCTATAAACCCTACTATTTCATTGTATTGCCAGCATTTCCATTTTGTTTGCATAGTTATTTCAACCAGATCGCTTGCATCATAGTTTGCTCTTATATCGGTAGGTAATCCTTTTGTAAAATATGCATGGAGGCGCTTTTTTTCTAATTCTATTTCCTCTTGAAATTTTTTTGGTGAGCATCTGTAAATTGGTATTGTAAAAATAGATTCTCCTATCATATTTAATTAATTCAGTTTCATTCCTGTCTTATACGAAATATATTCAAAATTTTGTGTTCCATGCTCCATGCTGCCATGTTCTATGAAGTTATCCTTAACATACCCAACTTCTCTCCCCCTCGTCAATCACCTTTATCTCGCCCTATATTCCCCCCACCACGCATAAAAATCATAGGCAATAGGAGCACTGATGGTACTGCCACCAACTCCTTCTTCTACTAAAATAGTCACCACAATTTCGGGATTTTCAAATGGAGCAAATGAGGTAAACCATGCATGGGGTTCTTTTTGCTTGTTCCACTGTGCGGTTCCTGTTTTGCCTGCGGCAGAAAATGGTAACAGCGATAATCGTGCACATGCCCCATATGTCACACAATCTCGCATGCCCCATCGAATTGTTTCAATATGTTCACGATTGATCACATCATCACGAATAATTTTCGAAGGAATCATTTCTTCTGTTTTACTCACTGGCTCAATGAGCTTTTGTACCACATGCGGTTCATACAGCGTGCCACCATTGGCTACCATGGCCGTCATCATGGCTATTTGAAGTGGGGTAACCAATAAGTCGCCTTGTCCAATAGAAAGATTGTATGTATCACCCACATACCACCGTTCTTTTTTTGTTTGTTCTTTCCATTCTTTGGAAGGCAAAAATCCTGCTGCTTCGCCAGCGATATCAAGATGTAATGTATCGGCAAATCCAAACTGTCGTAAATACGTTACAATTGTTTCTACCCCGAGGCCAGTAAATTCTTTATATCCTCCACCAATATAATAATAAAATGTATTGACTGATTGCGCCAATGATTTTCGGACATCCGTCATCCCATGTCCACCAGCAAGCCAATCCGGAAAAAACCATTGTCCCACACCAATTCCCCCCACACTTAAAAATGTCGTTGCCGAATTAATAATTCCTTCTTGGAGCGCTATAGCAGCCACGGCGGGCTTAATCGTTGACCCCGAGGGATACATTCCACCAATTGCGCGATGAAACAAGGGAGCATCAGGATTGTTTACATATGACGTATAGGTTTCGTAATCAATACCCCCAGAAAATGCATTATTATTAAATGATGGAATACTCACCAAGGCTAAAATTTCTCCGTTATTTGGATCAACAATAATCCCCGCCCCTCTGGTTTTTTGCGCCTTTTCCATGTGCTGCCTCATACTCTTTTCGAGTGCTTGCTGCATGGCAATATCAATAGAGAGCACCAGGTGTTTCCCTGGAATAGGGGCTGTTTCTGCCACCGTACTTCTATATTTCCCTAATGCATCCACTTCGGTTCTTTTTCTTCCATATTCGCCACGAAGTGCTGCTTCATAAAATTGTTCTACCCCAATTTTCCCAATAGAATCAGAAGGCAAATACCCCTCTTCGTATTTTTCATCTAATTCCTTTCTATTTAATTTTCCCACATATCCAATTGTGTGTGCGAGTGACAATGATGACGTGCTCGTATCAGCAACACCAGGTTCGCGATATAATCGTTTACTCCCCCGCACAATATGAATACCAGACAAATCCCCCGCTGCTATTTGTAATTGTAATGCTGTTTCATATTCAATATCTTCTAAAATAATCAATGATTCATAGCTGTATGAACCATATTCTTCTAAAATTGATTTCAATACGTCTTCTTTTTCTCCGGTTAGGCTAGCAAGTCGGCTAATAAGTGCCAACCGCTCTTGTGGATCACGCGACAAATCTTGTGGTGTAACAGCAAGTGAAAAATTGGGAATGTTATCCGTAAGCGGAATTTGATTTCTATCATAAATAAGACCACGCTCTGCAGGAATTGGAATAATACGTTGTCTATTTTTTTCGGAGCGAAGTACATATGCGTCACCTTCAAAAAATTGCAAAAAAATAATTTTTCCTAACAAAATACACAATGCAATAAGAATACAAAAAAATGCGACAATTGCTTTTTTTTTACTAAAGCTTGATCCTACAAATTCATCACTGTATGCACTCCCCACCTGTTTGCCCATTTTTTCTTCAAAAAAAACAGACTGCTCTACCCATTCGTATGGACGAGTATACATGCTGGTATGTGGATATGGCTCACCAAACAGCAGTTCTGATATTTTGTTTTTTATTGTTGAGAAATATTTTTCCATAAGAGCGTTTTTGATTCTTTTTTTCTTTTTCCACCAATAAATTGAAGCCCTGTATACACCACAATAGAAAATACAGTGGTCAAGCCCATTTCCCATACATATAATACGCTCAATTCTCCAAGAGGCAGTGTATGAATTCCTTCAATGGCATAAATAATAGCAAGTAACAGGGTATATAACACCCGATAAACAAACAATCCTATTGCCGTCATGCCAAATACACTATACCACGACGTGTTCGTCACAAATTCTTTTGACAACCAATATACCCCCAAAATGCTCACCGTGCTCGCAAGCAAATTCACCCCAAAGGGAACCGGCGTATACACTTCTATAAATAAGTATACCGCAGCAGTCACCCATACCGTCAACCCAGATTGAAACCACACTAACGCAATAATAATAGCAGCAAAAATAATATTTATTTTATTCCATGGAAACGGCAATACATAGGCGATACCCAAATGCAGTGTAACAATCAATACAATAAATACTATCACCAATAGTATGCTCAAAAAAAATTTCATACAATTTATTGGGTGGGCGTGGGAGTAAGAATAACAGACACAATATCAATTTTATTTAACTGAACCGCGGGGGTAATAACGGCTTCTTGAAATGGTTGGTATGCTTCTTTTTCAATAGATTCAATAGTGCCAATAAATAACCCCTTTGGAATTGTTTCTGACAAGCCAGACGTAACCACGGTATCACCTACAAATAATTCTTCATTTTGTGGAATAAAATTCATACGAATACTAATACCATACCCACCTTCAATAATACCAATACTTTTGTCTCTATTGGTAATGGTTGCGGCAATTTTGCTTTGATTATCATTGAGGAGTCGCACCAAAGCCGTAGTTTTGTTGACACGAATAACCGTACCCACAAGAATACCATTTCTCACGATAACAGGATTTCCAATACGTACGCCATGGGTTTCCCCAATATTAATAATAATCGTACTTCCCAGTGGTTCAATATTTTTTCCTACCACTTCGGCACCAATGTGCGGATAGGTAGATGAAGAAAAAAAGACTAATTGTTCACGCAACTGTATATTTTCTTCTTGCAGTAAAAATGCTAAGGCACTTTTTCTTTGTTCTTCAATGTATTTGGTATGGAGCTGTGTATAGGCTTGTTCGAGGGCTTCTACGGATTCAAATGTTTCTGTTTCGTCTCCCAACGTAATACTCCAAGAATATAAAGCATTGGATCCAGGTAAAATAATGCGGCGAACCAATTCTTCTACAGGACGTAAGACCCCAAAAATATGTAATACGATGACCATGACAATAATAGCACTAATTGTAAGCGCTTTGCGTAATTTAGATCCTCGCATAGAACATTATCTTTTTTTATTATCACGTGCAGATGGAAGTGCGACCTCGCGTAACAATTGTTCTTCTTCAAGTAATATACCGGCACCACGAACAACGGCGGTGAGAGGATCATCTGCAATGCGAACGGGGATATCGGTTGCTTCACGGATAATACGATCCATACCATGCAACAGTGATCCTCCTCCCGTTAAGAGCAACCCTCGTTCATGAATATCGGCTGTTAATTCGGGCGGCGTAATTTCAAGCGTCATTTTGATCAAGTCGGTAATGGTGCGAAGTGAACGCTCGAGGGCCTCACGAATATGGGTATCTGTTACCATAATTTCTCGTGGCAATCCACTCATAACATCACGCCCACGCATAGGAAATTCTTTTGGTTCAGGCAGCGGAACAGCAGACCCTATTTTTGTTTTAATCATTTCGGCATGACTTTCTCCTATGAGTAAATTACACACCTCTCGTGCGTACTGCATAATATTTTTATTCATTTCGTCTCCGGCAATGTGTGTTGATTTCCATGCCACAATTCCTTTGAGTGAAATAACAGCAACTTCAGTATTTCCTCCACCAATATCCACCACCATGTTACCAATTGGGTCTTGAATAGGCATACGTGATCCAATAGCGGCTGCCATAGGCGCTTGCACGATAAATACTTCTCGGGCACCGGCCGCTATCGCAGCATCTTCTACGGCTTTTATTTCTACTTCGGTAACTTCGAGTGGTACACACACAACAATACGTGGTCGTGTAATAAACGAAAATCCTTTTTCATGAATTTTATCAATAAAAAATTTAATTAATTTTTCTGCTACTTCGTAATCGGAGATAATTCCATGCGTGAGCGGTCGACTTACCCAAATATGAGGGGGTGTTTTTCCTAGCATTCGCTTGGCTTCGTCACCCACGGCCAAAATTTGATCGGTCTTAATATTAATGGCCACCACGGTTGGCTCATTGACCACAATACCCTTTTCTTGTGTGTACACCAACGTACTGGCCGTACCAAGGTCAATTCCCAAATCTTTACTAAATTTTTTGAAAAAATTACCAAACATAGACTGAACCGGTAACAGTTAACTGTTTTTGATCCTATATAAATTCCATCCAAATGATCAACAAGTTACTTGTTGATATGTAACTTCTTTCGTTTTTCTATCCACGCATTCTATGTGATTATTTTCTATTGTTTTTTTACTTACAACATATCGTGTAGGAATGCCTATAAGGTCGCTGTCGGCAAATTTTTCTCCGGGGCGGACATCATCGCGATCATCATACAGCACCGACATGCCACTTGCGCGTAATTGTTCGTACACTGCGTCAGCTTTTTGTTTGTCTTCTGGTTCTCGACAAAGCGACACAAGATGAATGTCATACGGCGCAATTTCTTTTGGCCAAATAATACCTTGTTCATCGTGATGCATTTCAACAATGGTTCCCATCACCCGAGATGGCCCTATGCCATAGCAGCCCATAATCGGGTGCTGTGCAATACCAGCTTCGTCGAGATATGAAAATTGGAAGCTTTGGCTAAATCGAACACCAAGTTTAAATATATTTCCCACTTCAATGGCTTGTTTTTCTTCTAACGATGTATTGCCACATTGTGGACAGGTATGAGCAAGATCGTCAATGATTTCTTTATTAATGGCAATAGTACATGCGGCACAAAAAAATATGAGGTCTTCTCCCACAGAAGAAATGGTTTGAAACTCATGTGAATATTTTGAAAACGCACCACCCGACGCATAGGTTAATACGGTACTTTCACCAATACCACAGCGGCGATACACGTTGTGGTAGGCCGTTGTCACTTTTTCGTAATATGCATCTAAATCTTCTTGGCTGGTATGGAACGAATATAAATCTTTCATGCGAAATTCTTTGCCCCGAAGAAGCCCAGATTTTGCACGAGGTTCATCACGAAATTTGGTTTGTATTTGATACACGGCTTGAGGTAAATCTTTATATGAAAAAACGTATTTTTGGACTAATGGTGTCACGACTTCTTCGTGCGTCGCACCCAAGGCATATTCTTTTTCACCACTCCCTGTGAGTTTAAACAACACATCAATCGCATTCCATCTGCCCGTGGTCTCCCATAATTCTTTTGGTACCAAGGCTGGCATACTAATTTCTTGTCCACCCACGGCATTCATTTCTTCGCGAATAATTTTTTCTATCCGTTGTAATACCAATAATCCCAATGGCAACATGGTGTATACACCAGCAGTTACTTGATCAATAAAGCCACCCCGAAGTAAGAGCTGTGCATTGACGCTTGTAATATCGGTACTCACTTGTTTTTGTGTTTTAGTAAAAAGCTGTGATTGTTTCATAGTCATCTAATTATTCGGTAAGATCATATGTATTTTTTTTTGTCATTTTGAGTGACAGTTTAAATAAAAGCAAAAATAATAAAATAGCAATAAAAATAATCGTATTCCACAGTGTAATCACGCCTTTGCCTTGTAAAAACAACCAACTCATACTCACCACAGTCACCATGGTTCCCAAGGTGAATGATTTTTGTACCAATCGAAACGTTGGCATGGCAATGCGGGTAATTTCGTGATACCACACAAATACGGCAATAGAAGTGGTGCCAATAAGCGCAAATCCCAAGGTAAGAAAGAAAAACAAAAATCCAATACCCGTATCGAGAAATGGATCCACATTAAACAATACAAATACCCATGCAACCCAGCCCAAAACAGTGCCAAATCCCATGATAATAAAATATTGCCGAAGTGTCATACCCGTAAAAAAGAAAAAGAGAGCGTTATAGTACGCTACTCTGAAGTGTATCGTTTTTCTCGCCTCTTGGCAAGGAACCGGTATTATGACAAGTATCGAATTCTGTCGACCTCGTTTTTTCCTACTTTGTCGTTTAATTTTTGAACAATTTCTGCTTGATTGAGCCTAATTTCTTGTGCCACAGTGGAGCTTGAGCAGGTAACGGTCAATGTTCTGTTTTTTACATAGAGGGCTTTTACATGCAGGGCTTCTTTTTCTCCAAACACCTCAATAAACACGGCTTCAGCCGCAATCACAA
>JAGOTR010000030.1 GCA_018061685.1 Candidatus Magasanikiibacteriota bacterium | reverse complement strand
AATGTTTTTTCTGTGCTTCTATAATTATTTTTATCGTTTACCACAAAAATACCCGTGATGTGTGTATGAGGGAGCGACTCAATTGCTTGGACCAATGCGTTCATGGTGCCGCCCGTTGATACCATACAATCGACAAGTGCAATTTTTTTCCCTTGTATACTTTTTGGCAGATACATGGTGCGTTTGTGGTAGCCAGCGTGCTGCACGAGTTCAATACAATCAACATTATAATGAAAATGTTTGCTAATGATGACGGGGATGTTTGCTTCGGCACCCACAAAATGGGCAATACCAATACCGTCTGCTTCGATGGTGACAATTACTTCTGTTTCTTTGGGAATCATGTGTCCCAAGTATTTTCCGAGCAGTCGATACAGGCGACTATTGACTAGTGTAAGCCCTTTAAACGGGTAAAGAAAGTATTGGTATGAATCAATCAGCCCATTATTTCCTTCTACGGTATAGGTATGGGCATTTTTATATAAATCGATAATAGTATCGACCATTTTTTTTTCCTCCATAATTTCGGCACTAATCGTTGCAACTGCATCCTCCAAGCTTTGAAGTGGGGTATAGTATTTCATACAACAATAATTCAGCGCTACCCTAAAAGATATGGGTGTGAACACTCCCGCATGTGTACGGGGGATTAAAAAAGTGTAACAGAGTTTATTTTAACGAGCAAGACGAGGTGTTTTTGAATCTGTAGGGGTGACTGGGTGAGTCAAAAGAATCCAGAGTAAGAGCCAAAAGAATAGCGATAAATCATTTTTTATATACGGTGTGTCAACCAACCCTGTGATAAGCACAATGATCATGCTGATACTAAGGAGAGGATTAAAAAATGATGGTGTATTCGTGTGTTGTGTTTTGGTGTAGGCATGATGCACTGCAGAGACAACCATAACAAAAAAAGCAATCATACCAAACAAGCCAATATTTACCCACAAAGACAAAAGCAAATTATGTGGCAGATGATATATTTCTATTTTTTCGCCATGCACCAATTGGTGGTATGGTGCAATGCGGTGACTATACGAATCAAGGCCAGCACCCAGAAGTGGGCGATCTTTGAGGAGTTGCATGGTTTCTTTATATATTGCGACACGAATTTGACCTGATCTATCTTGAAAAAGAATCTCTTTTTTTATAGAAGCAAGAGGCGCGAGTGTGAGTATACTGAGTAGAGCAATACTTCCGAAGAGAAGTGCGGGTAGGCGTGTTTTTTTATAGAGGACCAACATGCATCCAATGCCACCGACAATACCCACGAGTGCACCGGTTGATTTTGCATACACAACAGCGAGGGGAGCGCTGATACACAGGGCACCTGCCACGAAGAGTTGTAGCCAATATAAAAAAGAGGTGACCTGTTTTTTTTCTTTCCAATCATTGTGTAATTTTTTGATAAAAAAAACAGACAAAGGAATAAGTGGTGCGAGAAATAATCCCACCGCATTAGGGTAGCCATACCAGCCTGTCACACGGTAGCTATTTCCATTTGCCCAAAACGCATGGGGAACAAAAAAGCCGGTGAAGTGTTGATAGATGGCGAATATACTCGTGATAAGCCCACAGAGTAATAGGCCAAACAGAGAAGCGTGCAATACGGTCCATTGTGATTGTTTTTTTTGCGTCGCTTCTTTTTGTGCTGTTATATACAATGCAAAAAATATGAGCATGGGTTCAATATAAAATGCTTTCCATTCTCCTGCTGCATCGCGAATATTTGTACTCGTGAATATAGACAGGGTTGCCGCGAGAATAAATACTAGCATCGCAATGCTAAACACTCTATGATTTTTCCAAAAAAGTTGGAGCGAAGGGACTATGCTTTCACGAGAACGAATCATTGTGCTGCCAAGTATAATCCAAATGAGTACCTCAAGCAGGGTGCTGGGGAGTGGGCCAAAAGAAAATCGTATTACGTATGTAGGTAGGGACAAAAAAAGCAAAAAAAATCCAAGTGAGGTACGATACCAGGTGAGTGCCGTAAATACGAGAACAAAGAGAATGCCCAACACTGCAATCATAGATTAAGAAGAAGGAGAAGAAAAAATTTCTTTTATAGTCTGTATGGATATAACACGAAACAGTAAGAGGAATGCACCATATGTTACCGCCCCAATTATGATGGTTATGAGAATATGCACTGATGGAAGGATGAGCAATACACCGCCCATACCAGCTCCAGCCACAATCATTTTGAGTAGGGCTTTCAATGATAGTGATTTTTGTGTGTATTTGCGTATCACAAGCCACAATAAAATTCCTGCATAGAGTTCGGAAAACAATGTCATGCCAGCAGCCCCATACATGCCGTATTTTGGAATAAAATATACATAGCCCCCGAGAGTAAGAATGGCATTTGATATATAAATCCACATGGTTTGTTTTTGTTTGTCAATCGACACTGCCACATGCCCAAATATGGCACCAAGATACACACCAAACACGGCCAGTGACAATATTTGGAGGGCATGCGTCATGAGTATGCCGGTTTGACCCGTCACAAACGAGGTACCTGCAATGAGTGCCATAAGTGGCTTGGCAAGCAAAAATGTGCCAATAACAAGCGGAATACTGAGCATCATGAGTATGTCAAAGGATTGTTGATATCTTGTATAAAACAACTGATATTCTTTGCGACTCCACGCATAGCCGAGCAAGGGAAGCATGATCCCCATAAAAAGCATGGCTGTTTGTGTGAGCATGTCGATTACCCTGTACACTGCACCATAGAGCCCAACCGTTTCTTGATTCGAAAAAAGAGATAACAGGACTATGTCACCCTTTAAGTAAATAACATTAAATAAAATGGAAATGGCAATGGGCCACATTTTGTGCATAATCGCTTTCCATATTTCTTTGTCAAAGGCAAATGTGGCTGGCGTCATGCGATGGGCCTGTATCCATAAAAAGGCCGCATAGGCGACACTCGAAAGAGTCACAACTCCCATAATAGTCAAAAAGGATTCTTGAAACTGTATGGCAAGAAAAAACCCACCAACTAATAGGACTCGGCTGAGCACTTCTCCCAAGGCATAGATATGTGTTTTGAGCCGTTCTTGGTACAACCCAATAAATACCTGATTCATACTAATCGCCACAAAAGCAATACTGGTAAAGCTAATAGCAATTTTTACCTCTGTGGGGTAGGGGAAAAAGAGAGCAATAAAAGGGGCAAATGCCAAAAAAATAATGGCTGTAAAAAATCGAAATGCAAGTAAATTTTGAAATAATTTTTTTTTATCAAAGCGTGGTTCGCTAAGCATTTGCGCCGTAACAGGCACCATGCCAAAGTCAATACAAATGCCAATAAATTGCAAAAAAGAAATAGTCGTAATGTACCAGCCAAATTGTTCTGCACCAAGATATCGGGTCATCATGCCTACGCCTAAAAGACCCAAAAAAGTAGCCAGAATCTTTCCTGCTACTTGTACAGCGGTGTTTGACGCAATTTTTTGCGTTGTTGACATATTGATTGGGTTTCTTCTTGTATGAAATACTAGGGTCAAATATAGCATGAGACGTAGGGGAATAGCAATGATATTTTTATTTGGAGGAAGCAAAAATTTGTGGTATATTAAGATAAATATACTACACCTCTTATTGTCATTGTGTTTCGTTCAATTCTTCGCAATGATAGATACATTATATGAATATATGTTACTAAAAAAATTCTTTTTTCTTCTTATCGGTCTTTTTCTGCTTATTCCACAATTGGCTTTTGCAGGAGATCCAAAACCAACGATTCAAGACAGTGCCTATGCGGCAAAATTTGTGTCGCAATCAATACTCGATCCTATTACTATTGAAGCTGGAAGTACCAAAGAAGTGGTTCTTACGTTTAAAAATGTCGGAACCGCTACATGGAGTGAAAGCACGGCACGATATATTTCTGCCTATACGGTAGAGCCAAAATATCGCAACTCTCCGTTTGTGGGACCGGGTTGGATAAGTAGCAAACAAACCGGGAAAATGATTGGTGTTGTTGCCCCAGGCGGTGTGGGTTCATTACCCATTACACTTAAGGCACCCGAAACACCAGGCACATACACAGAACGATTTTATTTGGCTGCAGAAAATAGAAGTTGGGTGCAGGGAGGATATTTTTTCTTGACCATGCATGTTATTCCAAAAAAAATAACCACACCAGAGGTTGTTGTTGATGCTTCCTCTGCTCAAACCAATAGTACTGCTCCAGCATCTTTGGGAGCGTACCAAGCACAAAAAATTGGGCAAAATAAAAAAGCTATAGAAGCGCAGGGTGGAAGTCAAGTGAGTTTGGTATTAATTTATCAAAATATTGGCGGTGCTGCGTGGCCTGGGTATAGTATTCATGAAGTTTCTTCATCTCACCTCGCAAATGTACAGGGAACAACATTGAGTTTTGCCGACACCACATGGGTGAGTCAAACAACCGTTGCACAATCAAGCGACACTGTATTAGCAGGCAGCCCTGTACGAAAAAATATTCATTTTCGTGTGCCGTCAAAAACCGGAACATACACCGCCACCTTTGTATTGTCGGTCGATGGAAAACCAATGCCCGGATCCGAAGCGTCAGTAACAGTAACTGTGACGAGTGATGCACCTGAACATTATGAACCTGTTGTGCTTGGTGGTGAAGGTGTTGTGTTTGAAACACCCGTCTACCGTTTGGCGACAGAGCCGCGTATTCGTGTAGGGGTGTGGAAAGTCGATAAGCCATATATCATATTTGAGTCTGCTCAAGATGATTATGACATTTTTACTGGAGATACATTTCAAGGAACGCTACCCATTCATACGGAAGCAACAATTACACGAAAGAATGGACAGTATTCACTCGTCACTTCTGCTGGTCTCTCGATAAAATCATCTGACTATATGAGGCTGGTGCCAAAACATAATCCGCGTGCGGTATTTCGTATTGTGAATTATGACCGAAAAGTGACCTGGAAAGGGCCAAGAAATTTTAATACATATCGTGGTGCAATGGAATATCGCTTAACCAAAAATGGTGAGGCTGTATATATGATTAACGATCTTTTGTTTGAAGACTATGTGGCGGGAATTGGTGAAAATGTTGATAGTTCCCCGACAGAATACCTAAAAGCACAGTCTGTTGCACAGCGAACCTATGCCTATTATGTGTCACACCATAGTGATAAACATGATGAGCGAAATTTTGATGTGGTTGCAACGACGGGAGATCAATTATATTTGGGATATGAAAATGAAGTCATTATGCCAAATTTTGTCAAAGCGGTTGCTGCCACGCGTGGATTTATGGCCACCTATGATACGGATAAAAATCCGTCTACCCCAAATGATATTGTGATTACCCCCTATTTTGGCAATACTGATGGGCGCACTCGTGCGTGGACCGAAGTATGGGGTGGGGGTGCAAAACCATGGCTTGTTTCAGTAAAATCAGGCTATGACTCAGGCAGAAAATTGTTTGGTCATGGGGTAGGTATGAGTCAGAGGGACGCTGCCATTCGTGCTGATAAAGAAGGGTTGGATTGGCAAACCTTGGTGAAGTATTATTATACCGGGGTTGATTTAGAGACAATATATAAATAATACAAAGAATCTCTTGGTGTACGCGTACAAAAAAAGCAGTAAAAGTACTGCTTTTTTTGTTATGATAATGCTTCTTTGAGGAGTTTTTCGACCACCTGTGGATCGGCAGAGCCTTCCGTTGATTTCATCACCATGCCGATAAGAAATTTGAGCACAGACTCTTTTCCTTGTTTATATTCGAGTACTTGATTTTGGTAACTTGCAAGCGTTCTTGTAACCACTTCTCGGAGTGTATCTTCGTTTGATATTTGTCCCCAACCTTTTTCTTCCAAAATATGGGTTGGATCTTTATTCACATCCGAGCCTACCATAATCAACAATATTTTGTATCCATTGGTTGCGTTTACCCTCCCCTGTGACATAAGCGCAATAAGTTCGGCAAAATTTTCTGGTGAAAAGGGAATCTCGGTAATGCCAATTCCTTTATCATTGAGAACACCCATAAGCTTGCTTGTCATCCATCCGCCGGCAAGTTTGGCAAGTGAGGCATATTGTTCATCTTTTGTTTCTGTTTCTCCTGGTTTTTCTTGCAAACTTTGTACCCAATCTTTAAGTTCACTCATCACTGATTCGGTAAAATTTGCGAAAGAAGGCGTATTCGTAAGCATGTAGGCATCGGCATACGAAAAGCCATATTCTTCATGGAATCGTTCCCGTTTTGCCTGTGGTAATTCGGGAAGCTGTATGTTCCCCGCAAGTGTGGCTGGATGAAATGGTGGAATGTCTGGTTCTTCAAAATATCTATAATCTTTTGCTCCCCCTTTTTTTCTTTGAAGAACAGTTTCTTCGGCGTATTCATCCCATCCTCTCGTTTCTTGATCCCACGATTCGTTTTTTTCTAACAGAGCCGTTTGTCGATGTATTTCGTATACAATTGCTTTTTCGATTGCTTTAAAAGAATTAATATTTTTAATCTCTACTTTATTGTTGAGTACATAGTCACCAAGTGGGCGAACTTCACCATCGACAATTTCAAATTTTCCTGCCTCTTGTACCGACACATTGGCTTCGCATCGCATGTGTCCCTTTTCCATGTCTGCATCGCTAATATGTAAATATCGGCAGAGAGTGCGAAGTTCTTGGCAATATTTTTTTGCTTCAGCGGCTGTTTTAAAATCAGGGTCAGTGACAATTTCCATGAGTGATGACCCCGCTCTATTGTAATCAACTAAGGTGTTGCCGCTCGTATCGTGTAATAATTTTGCTGTATCTTCTTCTAAGTGCACTCGACGAATATGAATGTTTGCACGGTCACGAATATTTTCCTCTAAAAAAAATTCTAATGTAAGGCTCCCATGTTCTCCTATTGGGTGTGCATCTTGAGATATTTGATAGCCTTTTGGAAGATCTGGGTAAAAGTAATGTTTTCTGTCAAAGTGTGATGTGGGTTGAATAGTACAGCCCAGTGCTTTTGCCATACGAACGCCCGAAAGAATGGCTTCTTTGTTTGGCACTGGCAAGGTACCAGGGTGTGCAAGACAAATAGGGCAAATACTGGTATTTGCTTCTTGCGTATCAAACACGGTTTTGCACGAACAAAACATTTTGCTCTTTGTTTTGAGCTGTATATGTACTTCCATGCCAATAATGGGTGTATATGTCATACAAAAATAAAAGGGTTCAAAATGGTGTATAGACTGAAAGTCTCGTTACGCGTAGGGAGACGTGTCGAAGTGTAGGCTGAGTGTATCATAGAAGAATCTGTATTGAAAAGATCCCGATTGCTTCGGGATCTTTTGACTCTCACCTATAAAATTTATTCTTTCATGCGAGTTTTTTTTAATTCAAGATACAACATAGTTGGGGCAGCTGTAGTAAGTGGGGTAAACAAAAGCGTGATGGCTGCATTCAAAAGACCAAAAAGACTGGCAAGCATTAAAAATAACCCTGAATTTGGATTTAATTCATTGGCCACAACTCCGACAAGAAGTTCAAAGAGTCCTTCCACAATAAGAATAACAATACCAAAAATAATCGCCGGAGCAATAAGTCTCCAAAGGACCGCTCCCCATCGGCCTTTTACAAGCCACTTGCTTTGTTTCATAGCTTCAATTGGCCGTTTGTTTTCGAGGAGTACTGGGTAGACTGAAAAAGCAAACCACACAGAAAAAATAATACCAGGAATAATAAGTAACAGAGATCCTCCAAATATAGCTAGGCCACTCAGTATTGATACAATAAGTGTGGGGATGACTAATGGCCACGTGTCACGTAATTCTTGTGCAATATGAGGAACGGATTGTTCTTGAATTCGAAATGCAATTGCGCGTATGAAGGCAAGTGTTATCCAAAGACTGAAGAAATATATCGCTATAAGAATACTCACACTTAATATTGTTGTGAGCAGTGTTTGGTTTACTTCAGAAAAAAATAAGGTAAATAATACCCCCGCCAAAATGGCTGCCGCTATGGGGAGAAGTAATAAAAGAAGATAGTGAAAAAAGAGCCCCATATTTTTTTTATACAGGCGAATGCTTTGCACTATAATTTCTTTTGCTGTGAGCATAGAGAGAAAAATAAAAGTAGGTACAACTTAGTTAGTATAGCAAAAAATATGTGAAATATATACAGACGCCTGTCGGAGAGGCGCCGGTTATGATATGTGATACTCACTTTTATACCAATCTTCGGGCGTGTTCTATGAGCTGCCAAATTTTTTCATGAATTACTTCTTTTGGAAGGATTTCATTATTGGCTACACATTCTACAATAGTAAATTCTGGATACAGTTCGGCAATATGCATGTACGCACGTTCAGCATCTTGTAAATGCGATAAATCATCTTCATGAATATCTCTTTTTTTCCCGTGCAAATAGGCACGACTTTCTTTTTTGTCTACCAATTTTTGTGAAATTTCTGGTGCTACATGAAGAATAATATTTATGTCGGGTTTGGGAATACCTAATATGGTGTACTCTAAATTATAATTCCAAAGAAAATACGCTTCTCGCTCGGCATGGTCTTTAATTTTACCCCCCTGATGCCCCATGTTAGATGCCACATAGCGATTGGCAATCACAATAATGCCTTGCGAGAGCCACTCGCGAATGGTGGCGGCAGCCGCAAATCTATCTACCGCATACAGAATAGATGCTTTGTATGGCCCTACTTCTCCGGCCGTACCAAACTTGCCATTTAAGTAATCCTCTACCAACGAGGCACTCGGTTTGCCATATTGAGGAAAACTAATTTGCTGTACCTGTTTGCCGAGAGAAGTGAATCGTTCAACGAGTAATTCTGTTTGTGTAGTTTTTCCAGATCCATCGGTACCTTCTATCATGATAAATGACATAGGGAAGAAATTATAGGTGAAACAAAGAAAGAGACAGTAGTCTCTTTATCCCGATTTTCTTTCATAGCGAACAAAAGAAAATCCGTCGTGATCTTCTCGGGAGACTTCTTTCCACACCGTCATATCGATGGGAGGAAAAAAGGCATCACAGGCATCGACATGTTGATAGACGTGTGTTATTTCAAGTGCGTCCGACATGGGCATCATATCGGCAAATATGCGTGTGCCGCCAAAGCCAATAATCTCTTCACCCCTGTGGGCGGCAAGCGCGTCTTCTATTGTTGCATAGCATTCTACACCGGGTGGAACGCTATACGTCGTATCTCGGGTAATTACGACATTGGTTCTTTCGGGGAGGGGGCGACGTTTTTCTGGGATTGATTCCCAGGTGTTGCGCCCCATGATAAGTACTTTGTGCTTGGTAAACGCACGCATGCGTGCCATGTCGGCTGGAATATCCCAAGGCAGTCCGCCTTGTTTGCCAATACAATTATTTTGTGAGACGGCGGCAACAAGAGTAATCATAAAAAAAGGTTAGACCGCAATATCAAAAGAAATTTTTGGATGACTTTCGTACCCAATTTTTTGCGTGTCTTCTGCTTTCCAATCAAATATCGAGGTAAACGGATTGGTTTCAATTCGACAGAGGGGATAGGTGTGTGGATCACGACTCAGCTGCTCTTTGGCACCCGCAACATGATTTTGATAAATATGCACATCACCCAAAAAACCAACTAATCGGCCTTCTTGTAATCCAGTTTCTTTGGCTAGTAGATGTAAAAGAAGTGCGTAACTTGCAATATTAAACGGGAGGCCAAGCATCACATCGACACTGCGTTGATTCCACATAAGATTCAATGCGCCATTCAACACCGTGACTTGAAACGAATAGTGGCAGGGTGGCAGTGCCATTTGGTGCATGACCGTCGGATTCCACGCAGACACGAGCATGCGGCGACTATCGGGGTTTGTTTTTATGGTATGAATGAGTTCTGTGAGTTGATCCACTCCTTTACCACTGTAATCTGTATCGAAATTGTCGTAGGGTGCACCAAAATGTCGCCATTGAAATCCATAGACCGGGCCTAAATCACGTTCTTCGAGCATTCTTTTTTTTGCTGCTTCGTCATGCCCATAGGGTGCTTTTTGTGGGTGTGCCCACTCATCCCAAATATGATTCTTTTTTTCTTGAAGCCAGTGTTTATCTGTTTTTCCTTGAATAAAAAATTCTAATTCAGATGCAATGACAGAAAATGGCATTTTTTTTGTAGTCAAAAGCGGAAACCCTTGTGCCATGTCATGAGCAAACATGTGGCCGGCTACGGCAATAGTGCCCGTGCCTGTGCGGTCGGTTTTTGGTGCGCCGTGGGTTAAAATGTGTTGGACAATGTTGAGGTATGATTGCATACTGTAATGATGTTTTATATGCAGATATGCGGATAATGCAGATCTACGGATGTGGTTGAGTATTCGAGTAATAGATTATTTGATTATACAAAGCTATTAATATTAATAATCCAATAATTTATTCATCCAATCAATAATACTATC
>JAGOTR010000004.1 GCA_018061685.1 Candidatus Magasanikiibacteriota bacterium | reverse complement strand
GCCTACGTTTGGCAGGCCGACGATTCCGATAGAGAGCATAAGGGAAGAACATGAAATAATGGGGATAGTATGGCAGAATTTTGAAAAAAATCAAGTAGATATACCCATCTTTCAAGCAAGTTTTTTTGAAAAAAAAATCCGAATTATTCGAATTTTTGTTTTTGTATACGAAGTGGACCAGAGGAAAATTGAACCTGCCTACCGGCAGGCAGGCCGCTAACCTTCCCGACACAGTCGGGACGCTCTATATTATGTGGACCCGAGGAGAATCGAACTCCTAACCTCTTCCATGCCATGGAAGCGCGATAACCGTTACGCTACGGGCCCTGCGTTGACTGTTAACTCTTCACAGTTAACAATTAACTCACTGGGTATTAATGATTAGAAACTTTACAGCAAAAAAAGCGTTTCGTCAACAAAAAAGATTCTTGCACTAGACAAGAATCTTTTTTTATTCACTACTTCCCTCTGCAGGAGCTTCTTCTGGTGGGGGCTCAACCACTACGTCTATTTCGTCGGGTACTGGCTGATTCTCGTTTTCAGGAACAACGAATTGAGGAGCGTTTACATCGGGCACTTCTTCTGGAGCAGAATCAAGATTTTGATTATTTTCTATAATCACATCCTCTTCGGGTGGAAGCTGTTCCTCTCCCCCCCCACCATCAAGGATAATAGGTTCTGGTTCTGGTTCTGGTTCTGGTTCTGGTTCTGCTCCACCACCAGCGTCAGGCACAATCTGTTCGGGATCAGGTTCTGCATCAATCGGAGGATCTTCTTCTTGAACATCCACCACAGGTTCTTCGTCTGCTGGAGGCTCCAACATAACATCATCAGTATCAGACTTTCTTTGTGCAATAACTACCCAATCAAACGTTGCATTACTCGTTCCCGCACTTAATTCCTTTACCGTAAATCCCGTGGCACTTTTTTGTGATACATACACCCCGTTAGCTTCGGCAGTTAAGGTAATACTTACTTTTATTGCTGCCGCAGGGTCAATAATGTCTTGCGTTACTTGATCAAACACAATACTTGCTTCACCAAACACCAGTGTGCTTGTTCCAGAAAATATATATTCTGTTTGTTTTGATTGAAGTGCATAGAGTGCAGTGTTACCTTCAGATGTTTGCACATGCGTAATAAATCGTCCTTGTTCGTCGATATTCCACACATCATCTTTTCCTCGAAGCCCAGCAACATTGGTAATATAATATCCTTGCAAATTGAGGTTTTCTGCAACAATACCAATCTGTCCATTTTGTTGTTCTATTACATTAAGTACTTGTGGATTTTGTTGTAATGGAATGCCGGCAGCTTCGGCGAGCTGTTGTAAATTTTGTTGCATCCCGGCAATTGTTTCGTGTCGATTATTCATCCAACCCGAACGCACAAGCCCTAAAATTTTTCCTGTTTCTGCATCAAATGATTCGAGCGCAACACCAATAATACCCACAACCCGAGTCGCATCGTCGGCCTCACTATCATACTTCATAGCATGACCTGAAATTGATGACGCAACTAATAAATCTCCTTGTTCAATATTTCCATTCTCGGTAGACACTTTTATTGGGACACGTCCAACAAGTGCCATAACAGCGGTATGTTCTGTTCGCCCATTACCAACCGTAATGGTTGGGTTGGTAGAAATAACACCAGCAATCGCCTGTTGATATACACCCGTAGCTTTTTTGTATCTATCAATTCCCGTTGGGTCAATCATCATAACGTCGCCCGGTTCCACTGTTTCGTCAGGTGCAATATCGACTCGTTCTGCTAAGTCTCCAGGCGTCCCAGGTGTTCCAATTGCTGCGTTTGAGGCAAAAAGTGTTCCACTTGCAGCCACATCACCATTTGAAGCAACAGAAAACGCAGACTGCCCTTGATTGCGAACAGACAACAAATACGTGGTACTTGCGGTCGTGGTAAATGAATTGTACGTATCAAATATAAATAAATTATTTTGTGTACTACTTGCGTGTGTTTTAAACAAAACTCTATCAGAAAAACGCAGTGTATTGGTTGCCGAAACAGTGGAGCTATTTGAATACATAGCAAAATCTCCACCCAAAAGCAGTCCGCTTCCAACACTCAAACCATTTCGAACATGCAAATTTTCTAAAAAGTCCGCATCTGTTGTTACCTGCAAATTTCCAATTTTTGCTGTGCCAATTTGAGAGTGCGGAATTTTTGCTCCTGAAACATCAAGTATTTGAATAGCATTACTATCTTGGGCACTTACATACACATAATTTCCCAACACTTTTACTTGGTTGGGTGTTTGTAAGTCAAATACGGCACCATCAACCACCCCATCCACGCGTGTAGGTGCAGTTGGATCTGATACATCAATAATTTCAAGAGAATTATCTCCAGTGGTAACAACATACGCATAATCACCCGACACAACAACGTCTTTTGGTGTGTCGAGCAAGGCACCATCGTCCCCATCGGCAAAAAAACCTATATGTGTTGGTGTGTAGGGATCCGAAATATCAACAATTTCTAACGAGTCGTCTGCACCAGTTGCCGTAATATAGGCATATTTTCCTTGCACAAAAATAGATGTGGGCGCTTCCAATCGTGCACCACCAGCCCCATCAACCAACGATGAAACATGTACTGGGAGTGACGGCTCACTAATATCAATAATCTCAAGCGCATTATCACTATTTGAAACAAGATACGCATAATTCCCCGACACAGCAACATCACTAACTAATCCAAGTTTTACCGGGTCACCATCAGCAACAAAGGTCACATGCTTGGGATTAATAGGGTCCGAGATATCAACAATTTCTAATGCACTATCATTGGTTGCTGCAATATAGGCATAATTACCTTGTATGGCAATTCCTTGTGCATAATCTAATCGAGCACCATCCGTACCATCTTTCAACAGTGCTACTGCACGAGGATCTTTTGGGTTAGAAATATCTACAATTTGCAATCCACTTGTTGCAGAATTTCCTACAGATATATACGCATAATTTCCACGTACCACTATTTCATGAGGTACATCAAACGAAGATCCCACCCCCTCAACCAAAGAAGACACATGCACTGGTGAAGATGGGTCAGAAATATCAAGAATTTCAAGTGAATGTTTGAGCAAATCCCAACTTCCAACATACGCATAATCTCCTTGCACAGTAAGGGCATACGGTGTCATTGTTCCACTTACAAGCACTCCTTTTTCTTTTATATTTGTTATATTTCCGAGTCCATTTATTAGCCCATTAAATGTACTTGTTGATTGAAATTGCACCGTACCGGTCACAGACAACGTACCCGTCACAAACACATCCCCATCTTCGTCCACTCGAAATCGCTCGCTTCCACCCACAGCAATACCAAACAACGTTTCATCAGCATCCGCAGCGGCAGGGTTAATATACACAGAGCCATCGTCAACTCCAGTCCCCTGGGGGTCGCCCGCAAAGGTAAATCCTCCGGTTGAATTTGAAATGGCAATATGCTGTGAAGTCGAAGATGTGTCAGCGGCAACTCCCATCAAGTATTGGGCATTTATTGCATAAGGTACACTCGTCAATCGCTTACGGGGTGTCATTTGAACGCCACCTATCCACACTTCCAAATACACCGTATCATCATTGGCAAATATGGATGAAGTCACAGCGTTCGTTGCAGGAGTACCAGACGTATCTCCCAAGTCTACAGAAAAAATACCAGAAGACGGAGTAATAGAAACAGTTGACGTAGCGCCAAGGGTTCCTGATGCTGTATATAACAGATTCCCAGCGGTTAAAGCATCATAGATTAAAAATGACATAGTCTTCGCTGTGGTAACAGCGACATCATTTTCTAACAATTTTCCTTGATACGTAATAATGCTTGGCGGAGCAATAACAGCGCGAGCAGATTCAAAAAAAATAGTTGCACTCGCAAAAATAAAAAACAAAAACACGCCTATACTAAAAAGGACGAATGTTATTTTTTTATTCTGTAGAAACGGCCTTTGCATGAGAAAATGCGACCAAAAATAGAGAAAAAAGCTGTATATAAGAACAGTTTTTTTCTTCTCTAATACAAGTATAGCACATCACCTACTTTTTGTCTGTACAAAGAGAAATTACCCGGCTTCGTCCACCTTCGCCTGAGGGCTACGGGAGGACTACACCGGGCAAGTTTTTGATAACGTCATACCTTTCCCTGCCCGGCGAAGCTCCGACCTCAGTAGGAGCGAAGATGGGTTATTTCATATCGCCCCAACACGTGCCAATTGATACAGACACATCAATAGGTACGCGAAGAGCCGAAACACTTTGCATATCAGATTGTACTTTATCGGCAATTTCTTGTGCCAATTCAGGTTTCACCTCAAGCACCAACTCATCGTGCACTTGCAAGAGCAACCGTGCATCGGTGAGTGCATACGCATCAAGCGTGGTGTCGACGGCAATCATCGCCAACTTCATAATGTCAGCGGCAGTCCCCTGCACTGGCATGTTAATAGCCATACGTTCAGCCGCTTGTCGGAGTTGAAAATTAGGCGAAGTCAATTCTGGAATATGCCGTTTTCGACCAAACAAGGTTTCTACATATCCTGTTTTTTTTGCAATAGTCACGGTTTCTTCCAAATACTTTTTTACACCAGAAAATGTTTCAAAATACGCATCAATAAAGCGTTTTGCATCTGCCTGCAAAATGCCGGCACGCCAGGCCAAACCATACGCGCCCATACCATACAGAATACCAAAATTCACTTCTTTGGCAGAACGACGCATATCTTTTGTGACGTCTTGGAGTGGGACACCGTGAATTGCAGCGGCTGTTGCCGTATGAATGTCTTCTCCTCGCTCAAAAATTGCCAACATGTTTTTGTCTTGTGCAAGCGAAGCAACAATACGAAGTTCAATTTGCGAGTAATCGGCAGCAATTAATGTGTATCCAGGTGCCGCAATAAAGGTACGCCGAATATCGCGACCCAATTCAGTTCGGATGGGAATGTTTTGTAAATTGGGATTGGTGCTTGAAAGTCGACCTGTTGCCGCAACCGTTTGATTAAAATGGGTGTGAATTCTTTTTGTATCTGGGTTTACCAGTGTCGGCAATACATCGATGTATGTGTTCCGTAATTTTTCCAATTCTCGAAATTGTTCAATGTCAAGAATAATAGGGTCGATGTCTCGCAATTTTTCTAATTCTGATGCAGCGGTCGAATACCCTGTTTTGCCTTTTTTAATTCCTTGTGTTGGAAGTTGCATGGTATCAAACAATATATCTCGCAACTGAACAGATGATGCAACATTAAATTCTTTGCCTGCTTGTTTCCAAATATTTTTTTCTCTTTTTGCAATATCTTTTGTGACGCGTGATGACAACTTCTCTAACTCGGGGATATCAACAAAAATACCATTCACTTCCATTTGTGTCAGCACTGGTATAAGCGGCATTTCCATGCTCGTAAATAGCCCTAAATTTTCGTCTTCAGTAAGGCGTTTTTTATATACATCATAGAGTGACTCGCAACATACTAACCCCTCTAAAAAAGCATCGGGAGAAACGCCAAGAAGTGTCTTTTGGACAGAAACGGGTGACAGTGTCTTCCCAAGTTCCCGCTCAACAATCGAAAATAGATCATGAGCGCGACTACTTGAATTCAATACATACGAGGCAATCATTACATCAAACAATTGCGCGTGGACGTCAATAGTATACAGTAACAGTGCTTTCAAACATTGTTTCAAGTCATGTCCCACGACTATCTTTTTTGTGTCAGAAAAAATTGAGACGAGAGTATCTTTTTCTTGGTGTACGCTGCCCTGGGTAAGAAAAAATGCCTGACTCTCCAAAAAAAATAAAAAACCAGCGAGCGCCGTTGGATTCATATCATCACCCTCCACCACCTCTCGAATAAAAATAACATCCGACTGCTGCAATTTTTTAAAAAATTCCTTCTTATTTTTTTCTGTCACCTGTCCAGGTGGTTGTATTTTTTTTTGTTTTACAACAGATACAGACCCTGATGTTTTTTCCTCCAAAGAAGCACGCTGCGGTCCGAGTCGTTTTATTAAAGAAAAAAATTCAAATTTTTGAAACAGTGTTTTTATTTTTTCTACCGGAAGTGTCTCCCCCAATACGCACGTATCCATATCAAAATTCAAATCTGGTACGGTCGTACAAATAGTCGCTAAGGTATAGCTCATGCGAGCAGTTTTTTCTCCTGTTTGTAATTTTTGAATAACACCAGCACGAACAACGTCCAATAATTTGGAAGAATCTTTTTCGAGTATTCGATAGATATCATCAAGACTTCCGAGTGCCTGAATTAACGTCGTTGCTGTTTTTTCTCCAATGCCCGCAATACCCGGAATATTATCCGATGGGTCACCCCGAAGTGCTTTCCAATCAGGAATAAATTCTGGTAAAAAACCAAACTGTTCTTGAACCAATGCTGGAGTATAGGTAAGCCCTTCAGACATACCTTTTTTCAAAAGATACACACCAATACACTCGTCAACGAGCTGAAGAAGGTCTTTATCACCCGTTACCACAACACTTTTAATTTTTTTCTTTCCCAAACTCTTTACCACCGTACCAATAACATCATCGGCCTCATACCCCTCTTGGGTGTAGATAGGTATACCAAAAGCCTCAACCAACTCATATACCAGTGGTATTTGGGCATACAAATCATCGTCCGCTGGCTTTCTGGTTCCTTTATAGTCCGCAAATACCTCATCACGAAACGTTCCACCCGCAACATCAAAAGCCACCGCAATATGGGTAGGGTGCAGTGTTTCAATGACTTTCATAAGCATGGATGCAAATCCATACACGGCATGCACCACCGTACCATCCTTGGTTGTCATGGGTGGGAGTGCATGGTATGCTCTATGAATAATCGCATGCCCATCAATAATAACGAAAAGTGTCTCTGGGTGTTTCATATACCCGAGTATCATAACACATGAGGTACTTGAAAAAAAGACCCAGCAATGATAAAATAATGCGGATATACAGATAATCCAAATTTACAGATGTGGTTGATTGTAGGAATAGAGTATTGAATTAATAGTACGAAAATCCAATAAGCTATTCACCCAATCAACAATATTATCCGTAAATCTGGATTATCTGTATATCAGCATATTACGGTACGGTAGCCAAGTGGTAAGGCAGGGGTCTGCAAAACCCCTATGCGCGGGTTCAATTCCCGCTCGTACCTCAACTCCCTTCTTTTTAAGAGGGTCACCTACGAAAAAACACAAAAAAAGCTCAGCCTATCGGCCGAGCTTTTTTATTTTTTGTATGTATATTACAAGATTTCAACACTCAAACGTCTAACGCCAAACTGCTTGGCAGCTTTCAACGAGGCATCTAAGTCAATCTCACCTTTTTCATTTGCAAGTAATACGTAAACATCCATTCTATTTTTCCCTGTATATCGTGCATTCATACGATCACGAACAGTGAATACAGCCTCACCATGAGCAAATAATTCAGGAAAGTGTTTTTCAAGCTCTGGAATCCGTAATTCTGTTCCTAATGGATAATCATTTGAAGCGATAGCTCGTACCACTTGGTACTTTTCAAAATCAACACGGTAGTCTTTTCCATCCGCAGGTAAAAACGGCGTAGAGTCGGTTTGATTCGCATGACTCGTGTAGGCAGTCAACGTCATCGTTCTTACCGCGCGAGGAGCACGCGTGTTACTTTGGGGAAATGAAATGTTTTGTATTGAGTCTTTTTGAAACAACGCTTTTACGGTTTCTCGTATGGTTTCTTCTTTTCGAGCTTCAACGGTTTGAGGAAACGCGGTAAGCGACACAATCGACATCAATACGATTGAGATAATACTTTTTTTCAACAAGATTCGTGTATATACCATAGAATAACAAAGGTCAGTAGTATAATGAATAAATATACCCGGTGTCTACCCCCAAGATGAAAATGCCGTTCCAATCAAGAGAGGTTGGTGTCTTGTTTTTTAAGACCGAGTAGTATATCATAAAAGTGCCTTTTTGTCAAGGCTTGAACGCAATATTTTGGCTAAAATAAGCACATTTTATGACTCAGAGAAACAAAAGAAATTACGGATATATTTCAAAAAAACAACCCAAACGGGAGTGGACTTCTACCCCCATCAAAATAAACACTCCTCCTGAATCAACCATAAAAAGAGTGCTTTTACGGCTGGGAAAAGCCCTTCTTTTCCTTTTATATCTTCCCATTCGACTTATTATGGCTCTCGTAAAAAAGGGGGCGAGCAATGCCTCGCTCAGAAAAAAGATGTTCCAAGCCATACTTGGTATCGGAGTAGTTGGATTCGTTGGGATACTTATATTGTTTGCCTGGGCAAGCAAAGATTTACCCGATCCAGACAAACTTACAGACAGACACGTTGCCCAAAGTACCAAAATTTATGACAGGACAGGCGAGCATCTTTTATATGAAATTTTTGCAGATAAAAAAAGAACCCTCGTCGAGCTTGAAGATATTCCCCAAGATGTAATTGATGGAGTGATAGCGACAGAGGATACGGCTTTTTATGAACACAAAGGTATTCGCCCATTAAGTATTGCTCGTTCTTTTGTGTATGGTATTTTTGGTCAAAGTCGTATTGGTGGAGGTGCGTCAACCCTCACACAGCAGCTAGTAAAGAATGCTATATTAACAACAGAACAAACACTCTCAAGAAAAGCAAAAGAAATTATTCTTTCTATTCGATTAGAACAAAAATATAGTAAAGATCAAATTTTAAAAATTTATTTTAATGAAATTCCCTACGGATCTACCAATTACGGAATAGAATCTGCCGCTCAAAGCTATTTTGGCAAAACCGTATCCGAACTGACATTGGCAGAAAGTGCAACCCTCGCTGGATTTCCAAAAGCACCCACCCGATATCTCAATAATTCAGAAGCATTAAAAACTCGAAGAGATTTTGTTCTTGCTCGTATGTACGCCGAAGGCTACATTACCGAAGAAGAAAAAAATGCAGCGCAGGCAGAACCATTAGTATTGCAAAAAAATTATGGTGCTATTAATGCTCCCCATTTCGTGCTGTACGTACAAGAACAATTAGTTACTGAATATGGAGAACAAATGGTCGATTCTGGTGGACTCAAAGTTATCACGACCCTAGATTGGAACATGCAACAAGCGGCAGAAGAGGCCGTACAAGAAGAAAGTGAAAAATTATTTGAAACAGCAAATGCAAACAATGCCGGCCTCGTGGCGCTCAATCCTAAAAATGGAAATATTGTTGCCTTTGTGGGCTCTCGAGATTTTTCTGATGATACTATTGATGGAAAATTTGATGTCGTCCGCTTTGCCAAAAGACAACCAGGGTCATCGTTTAAACCAATTATTTATGCCGCTGCATTTGAAAAAGGATATACAGCAGACACGGTCGTGTTTGATGTAGAAACAAATTTTGATCTTTCTGGTACCAAACCCTATATACCAAAAAATTATGATTTACAAGAACGTGGCCCAGTCACCATGAGGCAGGCGCTTCAAGGATCCTTAAATATTCCCGCAGTAAAAGCATTGTATTTGGTAGGAGAAAAGCCAGCAATTGCTTTTGCAGAAAAATTAGGATACAGCACCCTCAGCAATGGAAATTTTGGACTTTCTTTAGTATTAGGTGGCGGTGAAGTAACTCCACTTGAACATGTTCGAGCATTTGGTGTTTTTGCCAATCAAGGAATAAAGCAAGATACCGTATCTATTTTAAAAGTAAGTGACAAAGATGGAAGCGTGCTATACGAGTGGAAAGAAAAGTCCGGTGAACGAGTTCTTGAGGCAGATGTAGCAGCAACCATATCACATGTATTAAGTGATGATGCTGCCCGAGCATATGCATTTGGAAGTGGTGGTGTTCTTACCTTACCAGGAAGGCCTGTGGCAGCAAAAACAGGAACCACAAATAACTATGTAGATGCATGGACGGTTGGGTACACTCCATCACTCGTCGCTGGGGTGTGGGCAGGAAATACTAATAATACCCCGATGACCAAGGGTGATGGTGGCAGTCGTGTGGCAGCACCCATTTGGAATCATTTTATGAAAAAAGCACTAGAAGGAAGTGCGGTAGAGTCTTTTCCACCACTGCCGGAACCCAAAACAAACAAACCAGCACTTCGCGGGTCAACCGGTGGTTCAGTCACCCTTCGCGTGAACAAAATTACTGGCAATCTCGCCAATTCGAGCACTCCCGCACAACTTATTGTAGAGAGAACATACACACAAGCCCACGACATTCTGCACTATGTACAAAAAGATGACCCGCAGGGTGCTGTTCCAGAGAATCCAGGGAGTGATCCTCATTATCAAGTATGGGAAGATGCCATTAAAAATTGGATTGACCGAAAAAAAGCCGCAGACCCAAATTGGGAAATTGTATTTGAAGAGCCACCGACACGAGAAGACGATGTGTATTCAATGGACCTTATTCCCACGATTGAAATCGTGTACCCCACCACAAGCACAGTATACACATCTCAAACCATTATTACCGACATTCGAGCCACGGCCCCTCGTGGGGTAAATAAAGTGACATATAAGATAGATGAGACGTATGCGGGCGTGGTATATGAACATCCGTTTAACTTACAAAAAGAACTTCCGTGGCTTACGCCTGGTAATCACATACTGACTGTTATTGTGCAGGATGATTTAGGGAATCAAGCAGAAGACACCGTATCCTTTGTGGTAAATTTTGGAAATAATTCTCCTGAATTCCAAGTTCTTGTACCGATAGATTTGTAAAGAAAAAAATGACTACGGAAACGTGGTCATTTTTTTATACATACGATATAATTGGCATACAAATTCAAGATATATAAAAGTACCATTATGCGAGAAGCCCTACCGCAAACACGTTACCCAGAGGAACCACTACGCGAAGGGACTCCTGACTTTGAAAAAAAACAAGATACTGCTCGTGCGCATGCTCGCGATTTTTGTGTGTTTCTTCTCAGTAAAAGCGAGAAAGAGTTTTTGACCCTTTCTCCTGCCACAATTTGTGAACAAATAGAGACACAACTCCGTGCATGCGGAACTGAAGCCACCGAACTTGACCCTATTATTGTACAGGTATTTTTACATGAATATATTAACGAAATCGAAAAAAGATCTGAACAACATCCTGATGAATCAGAAGTATTGTCTGCTCGAGCCAGCGACACGCTGTTTTATTTTTCACCGTCCATATTCAGTCACCTAGACAGCGGGGCGCAACTTGGAGTGCTTTCACGCTTGAGTAGAATTCCTGCGGGCCAAATGTTTGTGGGTGGAAAGTTTGTTGGCGAATTAACAGAACAATTGAGTACACAGGCCCGTGCCGAAGAAATTATCCGCCAAATACAATCAGCACCAGTGAGTCAACAAATTGATTATATATTCACCTGCGAAACGATAGGGATCCGTGCTGCACAATTAGAAGCAACAGAACGAGCGTTAGGCGTGGTAGAACGAATCCTCGAACATGTAAAAAGTTCGCCATACCCACTCGTTCGAATCACAGCAGAATTAAGTAAAGAAGCAATAAGAAAAATAAAAGAATCTCCTCATCAGGGTGTCATGGAACGACCTGGAAAATACCGTTCGGGAAGAAGTGAGAGTCTCACACATGCGGCACAAGAAGAAGATAATCTTCTTGCTCGTTCGCTCCGATCCGATAAACCCATCGACAGACGACACCATTTTGTACGACTATCCAAGGATGCTGTCGGCATAAGTGATCAAAGTGGATTGGTACGTCATATAGGGAAAATTGCCGAGAAAAATCTACCCGTGCAAGAAGTGCCTGATATTCGCCCGTTTCAACAGGTGCTTGTTTGGTTAGAAAAAAATCCAATACCAACACAGCAGGAACTCCGACAACTGCTTCAATTTGTAGAACAACATATTGCCCCAAGCATGCCACAGATATTTGATCGATTAGGAATATTAACACCAGACGAGTGGCAACTTTTTTTACACCGTTCAACACCCCCAAGTCCGATAGTTACGGAGCGATGGACACGAATCAAAAAACATAAAGAACCTTTACTCACGATACTCCATCAAGAAATATCAACTTTTTTGGGCCGTACGCAAGAATCACTCCCCCTCGTCCATTTTGAAAAAAATACCACCGTACTTTCTGAACCATCAACACTACCATTTTATACTGAAGCCACAACAAAAGAAGAAGAACTTGTATTTCAATCCCTCCACCACCCTCGTGTGCGAGAATATATTGAAAAACAGTTAGGGATTCCCTACAGCGATATCAATTTACGGAGTCAACTGCAACTGTTAAAATTTTTATCCACACAACAGGATGCGGCATACGAACAACTCGCACACATACTCCACACACGAGGACTCAATTCTGTAGCATTTGTAGAGACCTTTTTTGCAGGAGCAGAAAATGCACAGTCTCCTCGAGCACTGGTAGACTTTGCCAAAAAACACACTCCCGAAGTGAGTAATGCCGTATTTGAACAATACCAAGACATTATTGAGGCTACTCGCGAAATAGAAGCGCTCGTGGCTGATTTTTTTCAAGACAATCACCAACACACCCAAGTTGATACCCGACTTGTCGTACAAGAAATACTCAAAAGAGCAAACCAAAAATTGACTCCCCTTCTACACTCCCAAGATCCAGATGAGATACTCAGTGCATTAAAAAAAATTCAAACAGACATGCTTCACTTTGGTGCGCTTTTTAAAAGCGTATGTAAAGAAACCTCTCGATTAGACTTTTCAGACATTCGCGGGCTAGACCTTTGCGAAATAAATGGCAACGAACTTACCACCGAACAAAAAGAAAAAATGTTCGCCGTCTTTTCTGAAAATTACGCAAATGAACCAGAGTTCATTGAGCGATTCCAACGATTTCTTTTTGAAGAGTCTGACGAGATGAAAGCAAAGCGACAAAAAAACACATTTCATCTGTTAACCAAAACGGCGCAAAAACATGGCGAACAATCTCTCGCATTCTTACGATTAGAAGATATGGGTGATAATCGACTGTACTTTGCGGCCTGTAATGTCCACCCCGAACTTCGTGGCTCCGGTATAGGAAATAAATTTTTACAACAAACAATTGGTGAAGCGGGAAAAACAAAAACAATCGAGGCAACATTTCCACCAGATTCACCTATTGGGACATACTATATAGAAACCCTTGGATTTGTCGGTGTTGGTATGCACAGCGAGTTAGGCAAATACGCACGATTTTCTATGTCGAGAGAAGCAGGAGAACTATCGGCCTCACTCAAAAAACAAACCCCCCAAGAACTCGGTCGGTTAGCAATAGAACAAGACGGCAAGTTAATTCAAGAATTGATACAACAGGGGGTTTCGCCTGTTGTGATTGAGTTAGATGCCGAAAAACAGAAAGAAAAGATATTTTCTCTTTCTACACAATTATTTGAGGCTGGCTATACCATGCCGAGATACTATTGTACGGAAGCCAGTTGTCGAAAACGGATATATGGGTTTGAAAAAAAAGCGTCCCTTACGTAAGGGGACGTTTTTTTCATTATTCCATATACTGCTGTGCAATATCTTCTATCAAATTTTTTAGTCCTATATCTCTTCCTGCCTGAATATGTTTTACTTGTTTTAATAATTCTATTCGAGCTTTCTTCACAACAATTGGAATACTTTCCGCGGGGATAAGATCACCTACATCTTGCTTCAAAACCGTAGGTATTTGTGTCCATAAGGTTTCAACCTGCTGCCTCCAGTCGTGAACAATATCTGTTTTTTTTAAATCGATTGCAACCTCTCTTGAAAGTATCAACTGGTGCACGTCACCTCTCAATCCAACAATTTTGCCTTGCATAGAGGTAAGTATCAGGTTTGTTGCATCAGAGGGTAATTGCTCAATGTCTTGTCGAAAAATCATTATTCTATCTAGCAAACGATTTCTCTTTTCTGTTATTTTTTCAAAGGCAGCACTATCTCTCGGATTTTTCTTGTCAGTCGTTCGAAGTGGGATGTTTTCCAATAAGGCCTCAAACAGGTCTAAATTTTCTTGAAAGGCACGCGTTTCTTGTTCCGTTTTTTCTCTGCCTACATTTTTTTCAGGTGTTTTATACCCTCCACCAGACTGTTTTTTTTCAGAAACGGGGACGTCCCTTGAGGGAGCACTACCAAACAAAGTTTTTAATGTATCTAAAGCTTGTGTTAAAATACCACCATCAACAGGCTGTGAAATATCGTGAGTAGGAACCAGTACGGCGGGTTGAGATACAACAGAAAGAGTCATGTCTTTGGTATCTCCTTTTTCTAAAATTCGTCGTGCTGCCTCAAGAACACTTTCGACATCCCGAGCCTTGGAAAAAAGATAAAAATCTTGAATACTCGCAGGAACACCTGATCCTTTTCCTAATATATCTTCAATATCTTTTTGCTTTCCTCCTCTTCCGTATGAAGCGTTACAAATATTTGTAAGCAGCTCAAATGCCTTACGCATACCCACTTTCTCCATAATTGTTCCTGCCAACACTCTAGCTATTTCCAAGTTGGATCCTGCGGCACCATATATTTCAAATTCTTTTTTCGTTTTTAGCACATCATGTTGCGCATCACGAACCTCTTGTTCCAGTGGTGTGCTTGGCTCGGGCAATGATTCTTTTTCTCTTCCCAAGGAAGTATTGAGTATACGATCAATGTCACTCAATATTCTTTGTGCTTCGTTAAAATTATGTTTTTTAGGATCAAATGTATCACGAGTAGGAATATGGCGCTCGGCCATTTTTAATTCGCGAGACAATTTGTCTAGTATTGAGTGCGAAAGTCCATGGGCATACAAATCATCATCACTCAACGCCATTCGCGATAAAAGATGATCTCTTTGTGCCAAAAGAGATGGGACTGATTGTTCCCAAACCATATCATTTTGTTGTTTTTGCAGAGCAAAAGCTTCGACAAGCAAAACTTCTTGCTGTCTTTTGGCTTCTTCCTGCTGTTTATTACGTTTTTCTTGTTGCTCTGCAATAACACGTTTTTTTTCTTCAACATCTTTTTTTATTTTTTCAAAAACAGGAGCTAACTTTGCCGAAAGAACTGCGATGGCCGCTTCACCAACCCTATAACTAAAAAATTTTTTTTCCCACGGTCGACCCCAGCTCTTAGAATCAGAAGGATCATACAAACCATCAAGATCAATTTCAAAATCTTTACCAAGGCCCTGAAAAACGACAACAAACCTTGATGCACTTTTGTGTGCATGTACTTCTTTACAAACAAATGTAAAATTTTGTACCAACCAAAATGATCTCTCGCTAATAATACGTTCTATTGCAGTGGCTTGAGTAGTGACCCACTCGGCAGAATTAATAATGTCTATCTCTGGTTTCTCTTTTCTTTGAACAGAAGCCTCTTTTTCTCGTGCTCTTTCTTGTTCTTTTTCTTCTTGAAATGCCGCCACATTGTTTTTCCACTCGGCAATAATAGTCTCATCACCCGAAATACAGGCATCAGCAAGTTTATAAAACTCCTCCACCTCCATGGGAGGAATTTTTTTTCCGTCAAATGTGTTGCCTGATAATATTTTAAACACGGCAACAAGTGCATCTCGAACAGATGTACCCTCCCGATTCGGAATGTTTTTAGATGTAGAGACGATACCCCTGTCTTTAAAAAGATTCCATAGTATATACGATGCATCTGCTATATGTTTCACGTGTTCATATGTTTCTAGCATTTTTGGGTATGTTTGTTCATACGCTCGCTTTTGTTCCAAAAAAAATTTCTCTTGGCGACCATATTCTTGCGCTAACGCATGACGAATATCCTCAATGGAAGCACGTCTTCTCCCAAAAGCAAGTGAATTAGCCCTACTTTGTAAGACAGTATTATTCTCTTCTCCGGCAGCAGAACCTAACCATTCCAAATCATTATTGTTAGAATTTTCTCCACTTACGGCAATTAAAAATCGTACGTAAAAGCCTCCTTGACCTGGTTCCAAATGCGCAGCGTCTCGGAGTATAGATAGTTCTTCTTGAGATAATACATATCGCTCCTCAGCTTTCGCAATGAGATCCGGTACCGTACGAAACGAAGCAAGCCGTTCATCCGCTTTTTTGTTTTCAGATAATTCATGTATGTCTGCTTGTATCACTCTCAACTTTTCTCTCACACTATTTTTTTCTGCTTCGGGTAAATAGTGTAGCTCTCCTGAAATACCCGTCATTTCGACACATTGTTGAGTAAACCGAAATAATTCATCGGAGGAAGCGTCACGAGCAGCAATAATCTTTTTCGCGTGGTCAAATAGATGGTGTATTCTTTCACGTGACATCTCAGCTTGTTGTTCAGGAGACATGTTGCGACGGTCTGCAAGAGACATTGAAGAACGTGAAAGAAAATTGGATTCTTGGCTCATATCTTTTTATAAAAAAATTATAATACCTTCCACATAAATCGAAACACTGATTTATGAAATTCAGCAATACTCTCGTTTTGAATTAAAAATCCCATTTTATATGTTTCTGTTAACGTTAAATATAACACAGAAGTATCATACATTTGAACAGACGTTTTAAATGGATATTTTTCTGGATTAATATATTTTAACTCAGTAAATTCTTTCCGATTCAATCCATGCTCACGTGTTCGTGCCGCAATCGTATCGGTGGTAATAATTTTTTTATACACTTTTTTTTCAATTCTTTTTTTTACATATTCCTGATTTATTTCTTTCAAATACGTTTCAATAACACCCCCTTCTACAAAACTTAAAATTTCTTCTTTACTTTCAAGGGTGGCAAACAATGCTGTTCTAATTTCTTCTTCGCCATCAAATATACGCACACCCGGTTTATTACACCCAAGATGGTACGGGCCGACCAATGTATTCATAAGCCCTTCCATTTCTTGATACAACAATGTTTCCTGACGTTTTTTTTGTTCTAACAATGTGGTGAGTTGGCTTGGATGCCCGGCTCGATAATACGCATTTCTCCCCGCCTTTCTATAATCAATTAATTGATGTGTCATCAATATATTGAGTGCAGTATATATGGCGGTGCGACTTAACGAGAGCTCTTTTGCAAGTCCGGGTACATCCAGTTCTCCTTTTATATTTAATACTAAATAAAGCCGCGCCTCGGTATCGGAAAGGCCAAATTGGGTGAGAAGTGATTGTTCTTGATTCATACGAATATGTTTTTAGGCTAATTACAGCTCCATTTTACCACACACATTACCACCTGTTAAGTTTTATGTTTACAAATAGTTTTTATTATAAAATGCTTATTTAAGCTATATTTAATGAACAATGCTTTATTTGTACGCATTATTATTGACACAATGTATTTTTTATGGTATCATAATTCGTTAAAAATAAAAATCTACCAGTTAATAGGCAGCTCCATTTTTTTAAACACATTAAAGAAATGCAACTGTCTATCATAATTGATGGGCGTATGGTCGGACACTGCACCCGATCATTATCACAAAAATCGTTCCTGCATGAGGTGATCAACTCGTGCCACGCAGAAGGAACAAAACTCTTGAAAGGAGTTTGATCATGGCCAAGCATCAGTTTGATTCTTCTCACGGACCCCTCGGCCCCAACCACGAGGTCCACCCATACGACAGGGAATTTGAGAATCTCGAAAGGGTAGAGGTACAAAACGGAGGGGAAGTAACATTCACCAAAGATGAGTTCCTCCACCTAAAACTGCGGTGGCAGGTGGGACACAACAAAGAGAGTTGGGAGAGTCATCTTTCCCTAACGAGATGTTGTGCTTTCGAACTGAAGCACAACGGCTTCAACGGAGAGCGATTCCAGTGGATCGCCAAACTGCCCATCAGCCGTTTTTCCTCCACCCAGGTCGAGGCTCTCCTCGACTCCCGTGAGGTCCTGGTTTGGGGACTGGCCGCACGGCACGGCGGAGACATCGAGACGGCTGAACAAGCTGTTCGCGACCTCGTCGCGGCCACCCCCAACGACCCTCGGGTCGACGCGTGGGTGGCGTGGTGTCTCGCAGAGGCGGCTCGGCGAGATGAAGAGATTCGGGTGGCTGCCGAGAAAGTGGCTGCCCAGTTTGAAAAAGATGTTTCCGCCACCGAAAGGCTGGCGGAAGTTCTCAAGGGGATTGAATTCCCCGAGAACGAGAGCCTCGTGCTCGCTGCAGTTCGTGCTCTGCGGCAAGGAGTGAGCGCCCGTGAAGCGCTTGAAAACATCGTCGCCGATCAGCGGCGACGAGATGAGTACGATGACTAAATCTCTCACACCCTTCAAAAAAGGGACGGTAGCAGTGAGAGGCCGCAAAAAAGTTCTTTCCCACCCATTTTTGGAGGCGTGTGCTACCCACCCCTCCCTCCAAATATTTTTCTCAATTTTTATTGGGAAGAATAGAAGAGTAAAAAATCAAAAATAAAAAAACCGCCGGTAATTTCTCACCCGTGGTTTTTATTTTTTTCTAATCTGTTACTCTCTTTCACCAATCAATCCCTACTGCCGAATAGGCATCACAATATACTTATACGCATCACTCGTTTTAGACAAAAACAAGCAAGGAGATTCTTTATCATTCATTTTTAATTCAACATCCCCATCGGTTACATGCTGCATACCTTCTAATACATATTTGTGATTCAACACAATATCATTATCCACACCTATCACTTCCGTATCCAATACCGTCTCATGGGCCCCAGTTTGCGTGCTGGTTGACGAAACGGTCACCGCACCCTCATCTGACTTAATAACCAAAGAAACCGCGTTAATGCCCGTTGTAGTGAACAGGCTTGATGCTTTCATACTATTCACCAAGGCATCTTTAGAAAATACCACTGTGGTTTGAAATGCCTGTGGAATAATTTGTGTATAATCAGGATACGTTCCATCTACCAATCGAGAAGTCACTTCAAATGTATCAAAACGAAGAGCAATCTGTGTTTGGCTGAGCCAAATACGAACATCTTGTTCCACACCGTCTTTTCCCAAAGAAAATCCAATAAGACGAATAAATTCCATTGCTGTTTTTCCGGGAATAATCACCTCTCTCGTTTGCCCTTCCGTGGTAAGAGGAACAAATCGTTCAGCTAACCGATACGAATCAGTTGCGGCAAAAAAGATTCCTTGTTTTTCTCGAACAAAGCATCCCATATAAATACCAGACAATTCTGGACGAATTTCGTTTTTTGCAGCAGCAAACGCAACCTGAGCGAGTGATTGCTTCAATACTTCAGCTCCGAGTAAGTACGGGGCATCTTCTTCTACATCTGGAATAACTGGATATTCTTCGGCAGTGATACCTTTTATTTTGGTACTTGTTCGTCCACACGACACAATCAATTCAGTTCCTTCAAGCGACATGCGTATTTGTTCTTCAGGTAACAACGATACATAATCTAACAATGTTTTTGCTGGCACAGTCCATTCACCAGGCACCTCTACTTTAGCCCGAACAAATGCACGAATAGCGACTTCTAAATTTGTTGCAACTAATGTGACTCCCGATTCTGTTGCTGTAATACGAATATGAGAAAGAATTGGTAAGTGACTTGGTTTACTTGCTAAGCCACAAACAATATGGAGTCCATGTGCAATGTTTTCTTTCGTACAGGTAAATTGCATATTTGATCAATAATGTTAAAAATAGTCCACACACCCTAAAAGGTTATTATTTTATATATATAGTACTTGTAATAGTAGTAGGCAAGTGGATGAGTGGTATAAGTATGTTTTTTTTGCTTAAACACTAATTTTTTTGTTTTTTTTTGTGTGGTGAAATGGTGTGATCACGTGTGTTTGGTTTGTGCATGAATCGTGTTTGTTATTTTTTCTTGTGTACAACTTCTGCTGTTATCCACTCGCTTATGTGAGTTATACATCAGTTATACACTGTGGATTGGGTGTGGAAAGTTTGTGGATGCTACTTATTTAATACTTTGTGCGTATAATTGTTGTTTAATAAGTTCAATATCTTGTTTTATTTTCATGTCTTCTTTAAATAATTCTTCTATTTTTGTTTGTGCATGGATTGCTGTGGTATGATCTCGCCCTCCCAATTCATTTCCTATCGCGGGGTACGACATTTGGAGCTCTGTACGAAGCAAATACATAATAATTTGTCGTGGTAGTGATATTTTCTTTTCACGACTTTTACCTGTAATTTGGTCTATTTCGATATCATAAAATGACCCGACCGTGCTAATAATTTGCCTCGGGGTAACGGATTTTTTCATGGATTGGCTTTCAAAGCTTGCCAGCATAGACTTCACACTCTCAAGAGAAGCCACGCTATTTTTTATTTGGTGAAATACAGAAATTTTATTTAATGCGCCTTCAAGCTCTCGGATATTACTTTGTACTGTTGATGCAACCAACTCTAATACTTCTTGAGAAAGAGTGAGCCCTTTTTCTTGGCATTTGGTTTGTAAAATGGCAACGCGTGTTTCAAGGTCTGGGGCAGACACATCGGCAATCATTCCCCATTCAAATCTGCTGCGTAACCGATCTTCAAGAGCGGGAATAGCCTTAGGTGGTCGGTCACTCGTCATGACTACTTGTTTGCCGAGTTGGTGTAATTCATTAAATGTATGGAAAAATTCTTCTTGGGTTTGTTCTTTTCCTCCTATAAATTGAATATCATCAATTAATAATAGGTCTACCGTGCGGTATCGGTCTTTAAATTCTTTTGCTTTCCCTTGCTTTACCGCAGCCACAAATTCATTGGTAAATTTTTCTGAACTGACGTATAAAATTTTTGTCTGAGGATTTTTTTCAAGTAGTGTATGCCCAATAGCCTGGAGCAAATGGGTTTTGCCTAGCCCAACGTCTCCATAGATAAATAATGGGTTATAGGCTTCACCTGGCCGATCGGCCACGGCTTGGGCTGCTGCGTGGGCTAATTCATTGCCTTTTCCAACAATAAAGGTATCAAACGTGTATTTTGGGTTGAGCCCAAATTGGGTGGCTTTTTGAGTGGTTTGAGAATATATGGGTGTTTGAATAGTTGAAACCACAGGGGCTTGTTGTACAATACATTCTTGTTCTGTGATATTTTTCATGTTTTCAACCTTGTACTCTATGCGTTTTACGGGTTTTCCGGTGACCCGTTCTATTGTTTTGGCTAAATCGGCATTATATTTTTTTTCTAGCCAACTTTTGGTAAAGGTATTAGGAACACAAATGGTAATTTTCCCCGCATCGTATTCACCTATTCCTGTATTATGAAACCAGGTCGTAAAGTTAGCCTTCGAGAGTTTAAGTTCAAAATCGGCAAGTACGGCTTGCCAAATTTCATAGTTGGTCATAGGAAAAAGGTGATTTTTACAAGTTCTTCACAATAGTATCACATATGAACAAAAGAAAAAATGGCTTAGTAGAGCAAAAAAGTTATTAACCTGTGGATAAGCTGTGGAGGGTGGGGATAACTTTTTTAACTACAGCCAAAAACAACGAAAAATGGCGGCAGCCGTTTTGAGGCAGTGGCGTGCCCCGACATCAGTCGGGGTTTACGCCACGAAAGATGGTGTTCTTTGGCGCCATTTCGTTGCATGTCGGACTAAGGTTCCCATTGTGTTTTTTCTGCGGAGTATTGCTTGCCCGGCGAATCCCGACTGTCTGCCGATAGTCAGGCTCCTCAGGGAGAGTCGAAGGGCTTGACTTTTTTATCTTTTTCTCATATACTCGTTGGGTACCGTTTTGAACATGATTTTTCTGTCAACCCATTAATTTTGTTTGTATGCCAAAAAGAACCTACCAACCGAAAAAAAGAAAACGCGCAAAAACCCATGGATTCCGCAGTCGTATGAGTACCAAAAATGGACGGTCTGTGTTGAAAAGACGTCGTGAAAAGTCAAGAAAAAAATTGACCGTGAGTGACGAGAAAAAAGGAAAACGTACTCGCAAAACTCGATAAACAAACGAGAGCCTCCCACAACAGAGGTTCTTTTGTTATACTGACAGGGTACATGTCATCCCTGCGAAAGTGGGGATCCACAATATACGTGAATAAGTGGATTTCCTCTTTTTTAGGGATGACGCTCCCCTTTATTTCTATGCTTCAACAACACAATCGCCTCAAGAAAAAAAGAGACATCGAAATCGTGTTTGAAAAAGGACGGTTTTTTGGCGGTGCTGTTGTAACGCTTCTTGTGTGGCCGATTGATATCATTGCGTTTCCAAAAAGATTGTATACCAAAGATATGTGTAAAATTGGGTTTGTGGTTTCTAAAAAAGTTTCAAAAAGTGCGGTGAAACGAAATCGAGTAAAACGGCAAATGAGAGAAGTTATTCGTCTGTATCTTAAACAAGAAAAATTAAAAGAGGGTGTGTTTCTTTTGGTTCAAGCAAAGCCAATCGTGTTGGATAATTCATATCAAAATATTGCTCTCGACATTGAGCGTTTGTTGCATCGTGCAAAGCTTTTGAAATAAACGTATATGAAAAAAAGCTTTTTTTCTTTTCTTCGGCAGGCGCCAAAATTTTTTGGTATATTTTTTGTATGGGTGTATCAAAAAACATGTTCACCCGACCATTCTTTTTGGGCCAAGTGGTTTTTCCCTCACGGGTATTGCCCTTTTTATCCTTCCTGCAGCGAATACGGTAAGCAGTCAATTGAAAAATACGGACTTATTCGTGGTATATGGAAATCGGCCTGGAGAATTTTGCGTTGCCATCCGTGGACAAGAGGTGGAATTGATCTGCCTTAGCATAGCTTAAGGGGTAATTTCAATTACTTTGTTTCGGCTTTTTTCTCCTCGTATAATATTCATGTGTGATTTTGGAATACCGAGCTCTTTTGAAAGAATTTGAATAAGTTGTTTGTTTGCTTGTCCGCCTGTTGGTGGTGCGGTAAGCCGTACGGTATAGGAAGTCTCTGTTATTTGTTCTATTGCTGGTTTGGACGTTCTTGTTGTAACACGAATAGAAAGTAGCTGTTTCATATACTGCCAAATATAGCAAAAAAATGGGAAAAGAAAAAATCCCGACTCAGTCGGGACTTTTTGTGTTTATTTTTTTTGTTTCGTTTTTTTTTCTTCTATTTTTTCTGCGATCGTCACTTGATCTTTCATCCAAGAAAGGACTTTTCTATTTTGTAACATGGTAGCAATCGAATCCATAACCTCTGGGCGTTTTAAATTCTCTTGGGCTTCAGGGTTATGTTCGTATGTATGGGCAATTTTTTCAATTTCACCCTTTAATTCTTCTGGTGAAATATGAATGTTTTGTTCTTTTGCCACTTGGCGAGATAAGAGCGCCGCTTTTGCCCTTTTGAGTGCTTGTGTGTGGAATTCTTCAAATAGTTCATCCTCTTTCTTTTTAATGTCTTGCAAGTATTGCTCAATTGTCACTCCATTTTTTTCTAAATCTCGTTTTAATTCATAAAACATTTTTTGTTTTTCAGAATGAATGAGCACGTCTGGAATTTCTGCAAATACGGTTTTTTCAATTGCTGCGTCGAGCATGTCAATTTCTACTTGTTGGTCGGATTTATTTTTTGCTTCATTTTCTAAATTACTGCGAAGTAACTCTTGTAATTTTTCAATACTTTCAATACCCAGTTTTTTAGCAAACGCTTCGTCAAGCACAGGCAATTCACGGGTAAATACATCTTGCACTTTTACCTGAAAATCAACCTGCTTACCTGCTAAATGTTTTTGATAATGAGTTTTTGGAAATCCAAGAGTAAATTTTTTTTCATCATCTTTTTTTAGACCGGTTACTTGTTCATTGAATCCTGGAATGTAATGGTCCTCAGATAAATACACTTGGTATCCTTTTGCCTGACCACCTTCAACAGGGACATTGTCGATAAGCATATCCATATCAATGACCAGCTTATCTGTGCCCGTTGCTTCACCCTCTTTTTTTATTTCAACCGCGTGCATACCTCGAAGTGCATCAAGTGTTTCTTCAACTTGAGATGGATTAACGCTTGGATCTTTTTTGGTTATTGAAATATCAGAAAACTTTGGTAAGGTGACCTCTGGTAATAATGCTACTTTTGCGCGATACACCACATCGTTGCCTGGAGCAAGTTTTTCAATATCAATACTTGGCATGCCGATGACGTCTAATTTTTCTTTGGTAATAGCATCAACATAGCTGGCTTGCACGATTGATTCCAATGCTTCTTGGAGTATTGCCATTTCGCCTACTTCTTTTTTGAGGATGTCAGCTGGGATGTGTCCTTTTCGGAATCCTTTAATAGCGACACGGTCAGAAAGCTTTTTTGCCGCAGAGGTGAGGTGAGGTGCATACGTTTCTGGCGAAACAGTAATGGTAAGTTCTATTTCTGATTTTGGGAGCGTTTTTATGGTATGTGCCATAGGATAAGAAAATAACAAGAAAAATAAATTATTTTATAGACCCATATAATAGCCTGTACTAAGCTGAAAGTCAACCTGTGGAGAGTGGTATGGAGGCTTTTCAAAAGCCGTAATCTATGGTATGCTCACTATACATTTTTAAGGGGTTTTTGCCAGTATGAAGCATGTTGCGGATAAACTATTACTCCTTCTTTTACGAACTGCCGTCTATGGAAAGCGTGGTGCGGCATGGTTGTTTTTTCGGGTTGTTGGTATTTTTTCTTCTGTACGCGAACTGTATGCAAATACCGTAGGGTTTCGTTTGTATAAGGCACTTTTTTTTCTCAAAAAGAAGTGTCAAAAATATCAACTTCCGCTTGACGGAAGAATTATAGAGCTTTTGGGAAGACGAGGAACATTACAAGTACTCCTCTTTTTGGTTATAGGGGTTATTTTATTGCCTCAAAGTAAACTATATTCACAAGATATTACGAGTATTCCCGGAAGAAATACGTTACTCTATCGGTTGGTAGGGCCAGGCGAACAAAATTTTGTTATTGATGAAATTATTGTAGAAGAAGCCGATTTGGAAAGAACTTTGGCGGGAACCGCGATTCCTGCATGGAAGCAAGGAACCTTAAGTGTGGATGCTCCTAGTTTTGTTGGAAAAGAGTCGGTGTTTCAAGCACAAGACCTTTCTGCCATGAGTGTGGGTGGAAGTGCCTTGACCAAGCCTTCTATTCTTCCTGGGATAGATTTACCTGCGTGGGATCCAACGAATACTTCTGGAAGAAAAGAACTGGTGTTGTATCAAGTGCAATCGGGTGACGTGATTGGCAGTATTGCAGAAGAATACGGTGTCAGTCTCAACTCCCTCCTTTGGGCAAATAATTTAACGGCTCGCTCATATATTCGTCCAGGTGATACATTAAAAATACCTCCATCATCAGGCCTCTATCATAAGGTGGCAAAGGGTGACACTGTGTCAAAAATTGCTCAATTATATGATGTTGAGTCGAGTGTTATTGTGAGCTTTAACAATTTACAACAAGATGGCGCAGATATTGTTGTCGGAGAAGACCTGTTTGTTCCTGATGGAGAAAAGCCCGCGCCAAAAGTGATTGTCGCTCCACGACCAAAACCCTTGATTGGGGTAACTGCACCGGCTCCCTCTGTCTCTGCACCGGCTGGATCAGGCTATTTGTGGCCTACCGCTGTTTCTCGTATTACTCAATATTTTGGGTTCCGACATACGGGGGTGGATATTGCGGGTCCTATGGGAACACCACTCTATGCTTCTCGTGGAGGGACGGTAGTAAAATCTCAATGTGGATGGAATGGTGGGTACGGTTGTTACATAATTATTGATCATGGCGGGGGTGTACAAACTTTGTACGCTCATGCGTCCGAATTATATGTATCTGCCGGACAAGCGGTAAGTCAGGGACAAACATTGGCCGCAATGGGATCAACTGGCCGATCAACTGGCCCTCATATTCACTTTGAAGTACGCGTGAATGGTGCCCAACAAAACCCACTTCGATATATCCGCTAACAAAACAGGCTAAAATAAAAAAATCATCCCGACCTGCCGGGATGATTTTTTTATTTTCCGTTTCATTATTGAGCTAATCAATGAAACCACACTACTTGTCCGGCGTAGCCTTCAGGCGAAGACGGATTCAAGGGGTGTAGCCGTACTCCAGGCGAGTTCATAGAGTACCCGAAGACTGTCGGCAATGGGTTTACTTTGAATCACCGTGGTAAATAATTTTTCTTCAAAACAAACCATCATAATTTTGTCTTCAAAAATGGCGTTATCTGTTCCCACAAATTGGAACGGACTTTGTTTTGGAATCATTCGCACGGCGAGATCAGGGTTTTGCTTCATGGCTTTTTTGGCATACGCAATATCCGTTGGTTCGGGATTAATAAATTCTCGCATTTGTTTTTGAAAGTTGGGGTGCGTGAGCCCGGCTTCTAACCAATACTCCAAAAGCCCAGGGATAGATTCGTAGGTTTTTCGAATAGAAGAAAAAAATAAGATTTCTGTGTTACTTTTCCACACTAAATCAAAATACACTTGCTTTATCCCCTCAACCCCTTCGTACACGTCTACATGGGGTTTGCCTTGATCTTTTTTATACATCATTTGTAAAAAGGGCATGGCTTCACTTATTTTTGCAGATTGTTCTTGGGTTTTTCGTTTGAGTACGTCTGGGTTTGCTGCCCTATAGTGACTCCCCTTTCCTTTTTTTTCTTCTTGAATAAAGCCTTTTTGTTTGAGTTGTTCCAAAATGACATACACCGTTGGTCGTTTCAGCATGCTTTTTGTGGCGAGTTCTTGTACAGAGGCTGTACCAATTTCAAGAGCGGCCAAATAGACTTGGGCTTCTTTTTGGGTAAATCCTATTTCTGTGAGGTGAGATTCTAAAAACATATAATTATAGTATGAGTTAAGAATAGTACTTTGTCAATATTTTTGACAAATATATATTATTTAGCTATACATAGCATAATTATATTATATATATATTATAAAAGTATTGAACAATTAGTAAAGATAGCGTATATTCGCAGGCTGAGGCAAGCATGCTTCAGCAAAACCCACAAAAGGTAGGTGTATATGTCGCGACTTTCTCCCGACGAACGCAAAAAGGGGCATCAAGAGGCGCTTGATCGGGCAAAGGCGGGAATGACCCCCTTGCAAGTTCGAGTGTTCTGCTGGAAGCTCAAGATCCCCGTTCCTGCGGGGACTCCGGAATGTGATCCTCCTGTGTCGGACATGCCGGCAGAAATTCTGGAATGGAAGTACCAGGAAGCTCTCGAGAAGGTCAACCCTGTTGGCGGAAGCCAAGAGAAGAAAGGAGTCTGAGATGCCAAGCCCCCTTTTCAAGAACTGGCGAGTAATCGCCGCAATTGAAGACAACAACCTCCGGTTGGCCCTGTCCACGCTTGAGGTGAACTCGGATATTGGTCGTCGGATGATGACCCAACTCCCAGAGTATTTCACTACCGAGCGGCAGGCCGGACCCTTCTCGTTGGCTGCCATGCGGCAGAAGGCTCAGAAAAACGGTCGTCGACACCGGGGGCTTTCACAAGCTGGAGATCACATCAACTCCTATGATGCTGTCCCCGAGGCTTTGCCGGTGTTCGGCTTTGCCATTGATCCAGGTGAAGAAGATCGCCTGGTTCCGGTACCCGCAGACATCAAGAGCAAGCTGACCCGCGCCATCACGCAGGGAAGTTCTGTCCGATGGAACGACAAGTTCTTCGTCGTCATCGAGTTGAGCGACTATGAGTTGTGGATCGCGCCCGCCGAGCTGGTGCGCGTGGACATCTGAGTAAAAACGTCCCCGAGAGCGTTACTGTGTGTGCCTCCCCCCTCACACACAATCTCGGATTCCCTTATGTATCTTTTCAAAAATAAAAAGATGTACAAGAGAAGAATTATATTTATTTGTATGCACAATAAAATGCCTGTTCAAAAAAGATACAGCCAATACTTAGATGGAACTGAACAAGTTTTGCGACAAAGTCAAAAAGAAAAACAGCCATATACAGTAGATGTGTTAGGGCGTACATTCGTGATATATCCAAATGTATTTTCTCCGAAATACTTTTTTGATACAGAATTTTTTGCTCAAGAATTACCAATACACCCTGGAGAAACTTTTTTGGAAATTGGTTGTGGCACTGGAGTCACGACGGTATTTGCTGCACTCCGAGGATCATCACATGTGACGGCTATTGATATAAATAGAGATGCGGTGAAAAATACACAAGAAAATGTCGTCCGTCACGGGGTTGAAAATAAAGTAACTGTTCTTCATGGTGATGTATATACACCACTTTCAAAAGACACCCAATTTGATACTATTTATTGGAATACGCCGTTTGGGTATGTTAATCCAGATACAGATATAAGCGTATTACAAAAGGCAGTATACGATCCGGGGTATGTGTCAACGAAAAAATTTATTATGCAAGCAAAGAATTATCTCAATCCCCAAGGAAGATTGTTAATTGGCTTTTCGAGTACATTAGGCAAATTTGATATGCTGCAACAATTTTTAACAGAGGCGGGATTTTCCATTGTGCGATTGGTTTCAAAAACTGAAAGCGTGGAAACATACCCTGTTTCATTTGAATTATTTGAGGCATTTCGTTCAAAATAGTATTTGTATGAAATTTTTTCTCTGTATCTTAAGTGCGTTTGTTCTCGGTGTTGGCTGTGATCCTCTTCAGGGTGCTTTACCTATAACACCATTACATACACCTGTACCGGCGAAAGTGGTGGACGCTCCCACAACATCAAACGATATTGATGAAGCCAAAATGACACTTAGTTCATTTTTTACCTATTTAGAATCCGAAGAGTTTGAACAAGCGGCATACCTTTTTCAAGGTTGGGAGAGTGTGTCTGTATATGAGGACAATGCGTTTACCCTAGGACAGGTGTTACAAAATTACTGCGAAGCAACGGGGACGTGTTTACAAGCAACCATTGTACATACCAAAAAAGTCTCACGAGATGAGTATGTATTTCGCGTGGAGTTTCAGTATGCTGATGGGAGTCTTTTTGTTGCAGAACCTTGTTGCGGTGCAACCGAAGATCAATCTTCCTCTCAGACAGTGTTTGATTTTGTTGTAAAAAGATTTGGAGGTAAATTGTATGTGGTCACTCCCCCAGTCTATCGTCCCTAGCCTCGAAAAAATCATTCTTTACTCCTATACTGCAACGCCTCTGCCACATGTGCCGTCTCAATGTTTTCACTTTGAGATAAATCAGCAATCGTCCGAGACAATTTAATAATTCTATGAAAACTTCGTGCTGATAGATGCAGTCGTTCAACAGCTTGTCTGAGGAGCGCGAGGGATGCTTCGTTGAGTGCACAGTATTGTTTTATTTCTTTGTTTTTCATTTCACTGTTTGTGGTATACGGTGTTCCTTTGAGTCTCATTGCTTGTCGTTCGCGTGCCGCTTCTACTCGCTCTCGAATCGTTCCCGATGATTCATTATCACTGTCACCCGTCAATTTTTCAAAGCTCACTCGTGGTACTTCTACATGTAAATCAATTCGGTCGAGCAAGGGTCCGCTAATCTTTTTTTGATAGCGAGAAATACTTATAGGTGAACAGGTACATCGTTTTTCCGTATCCGTTGCATACCCACACGGGCATGGATTTTGGCTTGCAACTAGGGTAAATGATGCGGGAAATGTGAGTGTGCCTTGTGCTCGTGAAATGGTAACAATGCCGTCTTCAAGTGGCTGGCGTAAATTTTCTAATACTAATCGCGGAAATTCTGGAAATTCATCTAAAAATAATACGCCTCGGTGAGCCAAAGAAATCTCACCGGGTTTGGGGAATTTGCCTCCACCCACGAGTGCTACCCCACTTGCACTATGGTGTGGAGAGCGAAATGGGCGTGTGGTAACGAGTGATACGTCGCCAGACAAAAGCCCTGCAACAGAATATATTTTGGTTACTTCAATTGCTTCGTCCACGGTCATTCTCGGCAAAATTGAGGGCAGTGTTCTTGCTAAAAGAGTTTTCCCCGATCCGGGTGGTCCCGAAAGTAAAATGTTGTGCGCACCACTTGCCGCTATTTCAAGTGCACGTTTTACAAAACTTTGTCCTTTTACAAATGCCATGTCCATTTCTGTTTCTTGTGCACCAAAAAGTACGTCGTGTGAGCGTGGTGTGAGTGGAGAAATTTTTTGTACACCGGTTAAGTGATCTACAATGTCACGAAAGGTCCGAACGGGATACACGGTGACGTCGTGAATAATACTTGCTTCAGGTGCATTTATCGCCGGAAGAAAAATGGCGGTATACCCTGCTTCTTTTGCAAAAATAGTTAATGGGAGTATCCCGGTCGTGTGGCGAAGTGTTCCATCAAGTGCTAATTCTCCAACAAATAATGATGAGGCTACATCACACTCAATTTTTTCACTCGCTATAAACATGCCCGTGGCCATGGGCAAATCGTATGCCGATCCCACTTTTCGAACATCCGCAGGCGCCAAGTTAATGACCACGCGGCTGTTTGATGGAAACGAAAGGTCTGTATTTTTCCATGCAGTACGAATGCGTTCCTTTGCTTCTTGAATCGCTGTATCTGCCAACCCAACAATTTGAAAACCGGGCCAACTACCCGCAACATCAACTTCTGCCGTAATAGGTAAACAATCGACGCCTACCACAGCAGCCGAATTTATTTTTGTAAACATATCCCTCCCTAGTTAAAAATAAGTAATATGCGGATATACAGATAATGCAGATTTACGGATATGATTGTTTGTTGAATTGCATAATAAGATGAATAAATTATTGGTATAGGTATATACCTAATAATCAATTCATCAATCGCATCCGTAAATCTGCATTATCTGTATATCCGCATACTTCCAATATATTGATCATACAAAAATAACAGTACTCCCGCAATAATCATACCATCGGCAATATTTGCTACCGATGTAAAAATTCGAATGTAGTCTATGGTAACGCCAAACAATACGCGATCGATAAAATTAGAAATTGCGCCCAATATAATAAGCGAGCCGCCTAAGATTGATACACAATTGGTATGTGTGGTGTGTATAAAGTAATACAATAACCCGAATAATAGGAGTGGGGTGAGTATAATAATAACCGTGTTGGGTATGGGTATGCCAAAGGCAACACCGGGATTTGCAAAATATTCCCATCCGAAAATATGATCAATAATATACCAAGCAAACGATACGTCTTGTCGTACCAGGTATTTACATACTTGATCAAGAAATAAAAAAAAGCCACTTATACCAATAGCGTATAAGAGGCGTTTTTGTATGTGCGGAGTGAGTGCGTGCTCCACAGGAATATGGTTTAGTATTCGTTGGTTAGTGTTTTTTTGCAGCTCACACAAGAAGATGATGTTGGCCTCGCTAATAACCGTTTTTCGTCTATTGCATTATGGCAATATTTACAAATACCATAGGTGTTGTTTGTAAGCCGTTCCAATGATTTTTCAATGTCAACAAGCTCTTTTTCAAGCGTCATCTCGAGCGGTTTATTGGTGGTATATTGTTCAATTTCTTTTGCATTTTCATCTTCTTTGTCCCCAAACTCAGGAAAGTCTGCAGAGAATTCTCCGTTTTTTCCTCCGGGTACAGCAACACCAGCCAGTTCTTTGGTAAGGCGGGTTCTTTGCTCTTCAAGAGCTTGTTTAATTTGTGCCAAAAAAGATGATGAAAATGGTGAAGTGCTTGCTGCAGCCATAGTGGGTAAAATTACAGTGTAAAAACAAAACGAGCTTATTATATATGAAATCGACACCTTTTGCAAGACAAATAAAAAAGGGCCAACGCCCCATGGTACAAGAATGTAAGGGCGGGCCCTTTGGTTGTCCCAAGAGTCGTGTCATACGCATCAAGTGATGTGTAGAACAATCCGTCTGGGACGACGGAACTCTTCTACCAGCCTGCAAAGGTGAAACCCCGAAACATCACGGACGAATCACAATGATGTATATGGTTGGGGCTACCAAATTACCAAACTTGCCTCTTACATTTGTTTTTGTATGTGTATTTGTGTGGGAGCACTCTCCCGAAGAAGTGTTTTTTACTGAGACTGTTTGTTTTTTGTTGCTTTTTTAAAAGAACAGAGAAGATAACAGGTCAGTTTGGTAAAGATGAGGCAGTAAAAGAGGGAAATGTCCCCCACAACATTGTTGCGAAGAACATACCTCATTGCTTTGTGAATGATCTGTGTATATCATAGCATATTTTGCACATTTTGTCAATATGTTAAGTTTTAGCTTAAACTAGCTAAATAATATGTTTTTTTTATAAAAAATGTATAAAATTGTGTATACAAACACACTATTTTGCTAAAGTTATCCACTTTTAGGTGGTTTTATGCACATAGTTATCCACAATGTATACAATAGTGTATACAAAATATGTATGTATATGTGGATATATATAGGGAAAACCATGTGAAAAGTGTGTGATATGGTGAAAAGTATGTTTTTTTATATAAAAAAATAATAATTTTATTTGAAAATACTTTGTATACAATAGTATATACAAAAAAATCCCGCGTCCTATATTGCTTATAAAAAGCGAAGGGCGGGATCTCTTTGAATCGATTTTTTTATTTTTTCTTATTTTTTACAGATGCAATCCGATTGTTTGGACATCAGTTTATATTTTCCACCACCAACACCCCACAGGGCCAGTGACCCACCCAAAAGAGAAAGGGCTGGTATGGCACTTTGAAATGGTCCGGATGTGTGAGCCACTAACAGTGCAACAACCATAATAATCGCGAGGAGGAGTGCTGCATTTCTTGTATACACCCCAAAAAGTACGGCAAGACCACCTAAAAATTCTACGATAGCCACAAGGTATGCCCAAAATGCCGCAACGGGAAATCCCATGGCGTCAAACATACCAATAATTGAATTAATGTCGTTCAACTTACTCCATCCACTGTAGATAAAAATAATACCAACCGTGATGCGGAGCGCTAACAATCCAATATCCTTTCCATTTTCTGTACAACACCATTTTTTCATCATATATACTCTATAAAAATAATAATAAGATTTTTTCAAGAAAAAAATCGACCTTTCCTCTATTTTTTTCAGTTATATATAAGTATACCAAATCTTTTATCTAAAAGGGAACTATGTTTACAATATGGGTCAAAACATACTACAATGAGGAGGAGATTTTGTTCGTATGTTTGTATGATTCTATTTTTGTATGGTGCTGATACGCTTCGATCAACGCAGCACCGAGATAAATTGATTGAAAAATTTAAAACAGACCGAGATCCACAAGGGTATAATGTGGCTCGCGTGAATGCCCTTTCAGAATCAAGTGGTGTCTTTTGGCAACACGTACAATCCACTCCTTTTTTGGCAGATAAAAGATTGTTGGTGGTTGAAAATATACTTATTTCGCAGTGGGACGATGTACAAAAGGAATTACTTCAAAAAATTCAAGAACAAACATTGCCAGCCTCCACAGTAATTGTTTTTTGGGAAGGATCGGTACCTCCGAAAAAAAAGTGCGCAAAAGAATTATTTACTCGGCTTGCTGGGGAGCCCTATGCCCAAGAATTTGCCTTGCTTACACCTATTAAATTACGTGGGTGGATTGCGCGAGAGGTAACAGACTTGGGTGGACGTATTTCCAGTGAAGCTGTTGATTATTTGGCACAGAACTCTCGCGAAGATATGTGGTTGTTATCAAGTGTGTTAGCACAAATAGTAAGTTATGCTGATGCTCGTGAGATTACCCTTTCCGATATTCAATTATTTCTTGCGCCCAAAGAAGATGATAACATTTTTACGCTTGTGGATGCTGTTGTCGAAGGACAGGCAGTACGAGTATTTTCTTTAATACAAGAACAGTATCGTCAAGGAAAAGATGTGCAGTATTTGTTTGCGATGATTTTGCGTCAGTTTCGGATTTTGCTTGAAATTCGAGATGTATTTGAAAAAGAGCAGTCTTTAGACGGTGTGATGATTGCCAAAAAATTAGATCTTCACCCTTTTGTGGTAAAAAAGTCACTAGGAGTCGTACAAAAAAAAACAAAACAAGAATTAGAGCGTGTGTATACAGCACTTCTTCAATTGGATATTGATATGAAAACAGGAAAAGCAGATTCAAAAGTGTTGTTAGATATTCTTGTAGCAGAATTGTGCGTTCGCTAGGGTTTGTTAAAAAAACTGGTTGCAAGAGTTCAAATAAAAAAAATCCCCTTTATACTGAAATCGCCTACCGGGAGGTAGGGGTACCAAAGTATAAAGGGGATTTTTGATAGTATTATTTTTTTACTTTTTTTACCACGCGTTTACTTAATCGAGAAAGGGTGCGAGCTGCGGTATTTTTTTTGATAACACCTTTTTTGGCGGCCTTATCTAATTTTTGTTGTGCAAGACGTAATTTTTCTTTGAGATCAGAACCGTTGGTTTCAATTTCTTTTTTGATAGTCTTGACTGCTTTTTTGTAGGCAACTTTGACAACAAGATTGCTTGCTGCATGTTTTTTTGCCTGTCGCATTGCTTTTTTTGCATTATCTAAATTTGGCATACGGTATAATAGTATATAATTTCAACCTAAATAAATTGGTTGAGCGTGAGAGTTATGTTGATGAGTATACGAAAAAGTGACGGTTTTGTCAAGATTATGCAGCATCATCTTGTTGAGGGGTGTCTAGCTGTAATGGATCGATGAACCGTTCGCCTGCTGTTATTCGAGTAATATCTTTATCTATTTTTGCTAATTCTTTGTATGCCGTATTGTAATGGTTTACCGTTGTGCCAAGGCTGCCGCCTAATTTTTTCATAAATGAATCATAGGCATTGATATGCTTTCCTAGCATTTCTACATTTTTTCTTATATCTTTTGCCCCTTCTTCTATTTGAAGTGCTCGTAGGCCCTGGAGAACTGTTTGGAGGTATGCTGCGAAGGTGGTTGGTGATACAATAATCACTTTTTTTTCTTTAAAGGCATATTCAATCAAATTTCTTGTATTGACTTTGACGGCACCTACCTCATTTACCAGTAAATCATAATAAATTGCTTCGGCAGGGATAAACATGAATGCAAAGTCCATGGTGCCATATTTTGGCTTAATATACTTAGCTGTTTCGTCAATTCGTTTTTTTAAATCGTTTTTAAAGTCTTTTTCTAATTGTTCTTTTCTATTTTCGTCTTTCTCTTGTAGAATTTTTGTGTAATTTTCAAGAGAAAATTTAGCGTCTACGGGAATAATGCCATCTTTGGTGAAAATAGCTGCATCTACCGTATCTCCATCCTCAAATTGATACTGAAAAGAAAATGCTGTGGGTGGAAGCATGTTTTCCAATACGAGCTGTAATCCGGCTTCTCCTAAATTGCCACGCTGTTTTTGACTTGTAAGTACTTTTTCTAAATTACCTAATTGTTCGGAAAAACCGATTACCTGTTGGTTTGTTTTGTCTAATGTGGTCAATTTTTCTGTTATTTGAGCGATTATTTTGCTACTTTCACTCGTAATACCACTAATAAGCCGAGTATTTTGTGTAAATTGCTCTTGAAGTGTTTGGTGTAAATGTCGTTCAGTGTTGGAAACTTGTTTATTGGTATCAGACATTTTTTGATCCACGGTTTTAATAAGGTCCTGAAGTTGATTTTGGAGCAACAAAAAGGATTGTTTTTCAGATGCGTCTTCGGTAGTGCTTTCTGCACGATCTAATTTTTTGTATAAAAAAAAGATTGCACCGGCAGCGAGAATAAGGAGAAGTGTGAGCAGTGTAACAATGAATACTTGCATAAAAAGAGAAAAAGCGCTTGATTTTGAATAGATTTTTCAGGTACAATGACCATCTATTTAGAAAAATATGTTTGTTTGAGTCGCATAGGAGTTCGGGACTCAATAGTATGGTACAGTATATCTATTTTATATCGAATAATCAAGTAAGAAAAAAAATGGTATAATATATTGTACGACATGTAAAAACGGCTAAGACCCTGTAGTTTAATGGATAAAACAAGAACGTCCTAAGTTCTTGATCCACGTTCGATTCGTGGTGGGGTCACAATAAAAAACGGCGTTAGCCATTTTAATGCCGTACCTTACCCGGAACTCGATTGGAATTTACTTCACACATGAGTTTTCATTTATTTCTCCGTCCGCATAAAACGGTACTTGAATCCGACGTCGGTCGAGGGCTTTACGAGCTCGTTACTCCGTAATAATCAAATATTGATAATGGTAATTGGTCTCATTCAATCGATATGTTTAGGGGCCTTTTTATTGGTATATAAAAAAGTATGTTTTCACGAGGGTATATCGCGCCTATGGGTTTAAAACAAACTCTATATAATATATCGTCCCAAATTATACCAAAGAATTCCCTGCGCCGGATTTTTATTCCCTGTAACCCAGAATGAACTTGGAATCATTAGTAATGTTTCACGTGAAACAAATGGTTTCTGTAGGATGTCCACGCTATTTTTTGTTGTATGAGTAGGCAATACTGTTGAGCTTTGTTTTGTCTTTCAGCTGGATGGTCTGAGATTTTTGTTTAAAAATGATGTATTATTGAGTAGTACTATTTTTTATATAAAATGTACATTAAAAAGTTGTTTTTTTATACTGTAATTACAAATAAAATTTAATTTGTATACACAAGTGTATACAAATGTATAAAATACTGTTTCATGTGAAACATTTTAAAATTTTTTAATTACTCTTAATCTATAATCTACTTTATTGACTATAGATTTTGAATAAAAATAACTTAATTTTGAAATATATAAAAATATCTCGTAAGCTACGGTTAGCGCTGAATTTATTTTTAAGTCCTATTTTTCAAAAAGTGGGTTGATTAAATAAAAGCAGTACCGATGTTTCACGTGAAACAAAAAATATTGAACTACGTGCTGGTGACTAATTCTGTTAAGAATTTTATTTTTCTAAAAAGAGTATCCGCCGTAACGGTACACCGTGTGTATCGAGGGCTCACATAGTCCCGCCAGGGCTGCGTCGGATTATTCAATAGTAGATATAATAAACAAGGGTGATTGTGTGGTGCTGAGAGTGAGTGCTCTGTGAAAAAAATATTTAATTAAGATATATATATAAAATATTTTTTGCAAATAAACTGTGTGGGATTTATAATTTATTTATTGCTTGAATAAAGCAAAAAAAATATGTCGTACAATAAAAACACAGAGTACAAATATAAATATAGTACTTTTTTTATTCAATATGGGTGAGACATTACCCATTGAATAAGTACAAGTACTATGATAGGATGTGATTAGAATCGCTTATTTATTATTAGTTGACCGTGTATGCCTATATTTATTCTTATTTGTATAGTAATTTTTATTTTACTTATTAGCATTCGCCAAGTAAATCAATACCAACGAGGGGTTAAATTTCAATTAGGAAAATATATTGGAACAGTACAACCGGGTTGGCGTATTATTTTGCCTATTATTCAAAGCATGACAAAAGTAGATATTCGGGTCAAAGCAGTTGACGTACCACTCCAAGAAGCGATTACCAAAGATAATATCTCGGCAAAAATTAATGCTGTTATTTACTATCAAGTATCAGATGCTGCACGAGCAATTTTGGAAGTAGAAAATTTTTGGTATGCGGTGAGTCAATTAGCCCAAACAACCATGCGAAATGTGGTTGGAGAGCTTGAATTAGATGAATTACTGGCAAACAGAGAGCAGGCTGCAAAAAAAATTAAACAAATTGTAGATATTGCAACGGACCCTTGGGGAATTAAAGTACAGACAGTAGAATTAAAAGATGTGATTTTACCAGATGATATGCAACGGGTCATTGCCAAGCAAGCCGAGGCAGAGCGTGAAAAACGATCGGTAATTATTAAAGCAAGTGGAGAATTATTGGCTGCAGAAAACATTGCACAAGCTGCACGTATGTTATCGGAATCCCCCGGTGCATTGCATTTACGCACACTGTCGACTATTAATGATTTAAGTTCAGACCAATCAAATACTGTAATTTTTGCCATGCCACTTGAGGTATTACGAGCGTTTGAAAGAATGGGAGAAAAATAGAATATCGAATGAATGAGAGAACACCTGCTTAGGGCTGAAGGTTCTGGCGGGCAAGTTTTCCAGCTCAATTGATAAGATTAAGATTGGTATTTCCGTCTTAATCTTATTTTTTTGCTTTAGGTTTCAGGCTTGGTGTTGTTATTTTTTATATAGAATTGATTGACAAAATACGAAGAAATCGATATACTACTTTCGTTTTTAAAAGGCCCCTAGCGGGGTGGCCATGGTGTAGTGGTAGCACAGGAGATTGTGGCTCTCCTAGCACGGGTTCAATCCCCGTTGGTCACCCCAGTGTGGGTCTTTCAAAGACAGTATAAAAAAATCTCGGTGTAACCGGGATTTTTTTATGTACACTTTTATTGTGATTGACAAATGCATACTACCTGCCTATACTCCATATCATTGCCTTCTTTTAAATCTATGAGCGAAAAAAAGAAAATTTTAATTATATCAGTATCAGCTGGTGCCGGGCATGTGCATGCTGCCAAGGCACTGGAACAAACGGCCAAGCTCCGTTACCCGGACGGAACATTTGTTCATATTGATATGATGGACTATGTTTCGCGTACTATGCGAAATAGTATTGTTGAAACATACGATGTTCTTGTGCGAACTATTCCTGCCCTATGGGGATATATTTATGAAAAAACAAATACCGATAGCCGGGTAAAAGGTATTTCTTCACTTATTAAAACAGTCAATCACTTGCATGCAAAAAAGTTTTATACTTTTTTGGCAGAGTTTGCACCAGACGCTATTATTTGCACACATTCATTCCCTGCACAAATTATTCAACAATCTAAAGAAAAAAAATGGCGTGACATCCCACTGTATTTAGTCATTACTGATTATGGGATTCATTCCTTTTGGCTTTTATCAGAACAGGCCACTTATTTTGTTGCTACAAATAAAATGAAGTGGGATTTTAAGCATCGAGCATTTGTTCCAAAAGACGTGATTCAAAGTGGTATACCCGTTTCACCTCTGTTTTTTGAAAAAAAATCACTAATTGATCTTCAAAAAAAATATGGTGTTTTAGACAAAGAAACTGTTGTACTTCTTTTGTCTGGGGGGCAAGGATTTATGAAAAGTGATGCTGTACTGAATCGTTTGTTGCGATATTCTTTTTCTTGCCCCGTTCGTATTATTGCGATTGCGGGAAAAAATTCGCGTCTTTTGACCGCGTTAAAAAAAATAGCAGAAGAAAATAAAAATGTACATGTACAAATAAATGTTATTGGCTGGACTGAAGATATTGATGAGTATATGCGCATTGCTGATGTTGTAGTAACAAAACCGGGTGGAAGTACGACGAGTGAGTGTCTTGCACTCGGAAAACACATGATTGTTATGAACCCAATCCCGGGCCAAGAAGAGCACAATGCAGAATATATTGCCGAATCAGGGTATGGAAATATTGTTCGTACAGAAACAGATTTGCTGTACTATATTGAGGAAGTAATAGAAAAAAAACCAACACATGAAAAAGTTGGCATGAATGCTGCTGATATAATTCTTCAAACCGTACTAAAAAAATAAATCGGGATATGTATCCCGATTAGTTTCTCCACACATTAATATCTTCGTTTAGGGGGTCTGTATTGAGGTATTCTCTTTGTCCTCTCTCAATAGCATCAAATGGTTCATCTGGTTCAGTTGCCCCTTGTCGCTGGGTTTCGAGCGGAAGTAATTTGGTTGTCACAAACAAAGTGATACTATACGAACTCAAAATAATTAATAGGCCTAAGGATGCCCGAACTATTGTGGTTTTTCCTTTTGTTACTTTGTCCGAGTCTCCTGCTGCTGTCATAATTTGATAGCCCCCATACACGGCATAGACCAAAAAAAGTGTTCCAAGAATACTCAGTGTTGTGCGAATAAGTAATGCAGCCACCAATCGAGGGTCTTTTGATTCTGCAATATCGGCCCCGTTTTTTCCAACGGTTGCGCCAAGTTGGGTATTAAGATCGTCTGTATATTGTGCGTATGCTCCCACCGGAGATCCGAGTTGAATCAAACAGACTATCGCACTTATTCCTAAAAAAATAGATTGTAGTATTTTTTTTTGCATAAAAAATTAATTAATAACTCGAACCGATTCACAACCATCTCCTTGAATAACTCGAATCGCCGAACAATTTATTCTAATATTTCTGTTTTGATATTCTTTTCCATATACATTTTGCATCAATGCACGTCCTATAAATAGAGTAATACTATATGCACCGAGCACAATAAGTACCCCAACAATAGATGTTCGAATTGTTTTGATTCCTTTTTCCCACTTTTCACCTTCACCTCTATCTGTGAGGAGTAAATATCCCCCATAGAGAATCAAAATCATAAAAATAGTTCCCACCAAGGTAAGCATTGTTTTGATAAGCTCTGCAATAATAAGCTGTGGTGGAACGGCGGAACCAATTTCTGCCGCACGCGCACCTGCACCTATTTGCGCGTTAATTTGATCTTGGAGTGTTTGAGCGACCACC
>JAGOTR010000029.1:2092-10814 GCA_018061685.1 Candidatus Magasanikiibacteriota bacterium | reverse complement strand
AGCAATCGTTCGGCTTCTGGTTTATTTTTTGCGCCAATACTCATAGCCATCATCACGCTTGATCCAACCGCAATACCCATACTCAAAGCAACCATGACAAAAAGCGTGACTTGAGAAATACTTACCGCAGCAATTGCCTCGGTTGAGAGCTTACTCACCCAAAACGTATCCACAATGCCGTAGAGGGTATAAAAAAACATAGACAACATCATAGGCCATGCAAGCGACCAGAGCTGTTTTGGAATACTCCCAGTGGTTAAATCTTTGACATTGTGTTCTGACATAGAAAGAAATAAGATTAATTCAAGCGATAAGTATAGCAGAAGATATAAAAAAATCTAGTCCCCCTCCCCACAGACATCTAGCGTCTCTATAAAAATAATAAAAAAGTAACCCAAACTCAGTCAAGGTTACTTTTATTTTCTTTCAGCGAGTATTACGCTAACCAAGGAAATCTTTTTACCAATTTTTGCCTTGCCCACCAAGTACCTAATCCAGCATACCGTCCAGCATCTGCAAAAAACAACCACCACAAAACACCTATATATATAACATGTTGATCAATAAGTGGATTATTTTTTGGTGGAAAAGCCGAAAGCCACATAAGGCAGAGTAATACACTCCCAAAAAATGCCGATAGTCGCATACCAATTCCAAGCAAAAGTGATACACCAATACAAAGTAACCCCGTCATAAATACCCAATCAACCAACGTATTTCCAGCCAATGATTGAAATACTCCAGCAAACAGTCCATGCGTTCCATACAATAAAAAATCTTGTGTCGGTGATACTCCACGGAGCCATGATTTTTCGCTCAACGTGCCAAAACCAAACCCAAATACTTTATCAATATACGCCCAAAAAAATATTCCTCCAAGCAACAGGCGTACTCCCCCACTTACTTTTTGTGCGTGTGTAAGCATAAAAAAACTTAACGAATACATACGTCATCCACATATCCGCGAAATATATCGGCAATAGCGTGCATTTCGGTTTCTGAAAATGGATGAAATGATTGAAATAATGGATTGAGTGTTACCCCCGGACGAAATGATTGCAAATACAATCTTCGCGCCCCCTGCAATAGCCGTGCCATAGCATCAATAATATCTGGAGTATGCACTTCGTGTATCAGCGTACTCCGAAATTCATACGTGACACCACTATTTTTTATGCACGCAATACTCGCCGCAAGAGCACTTTCATTTGCACGATTCCCTACCAACTGTTTATACGCTCCTAAGGATGTTTTTATATCCATAGCAATATAATCAACATATTTTTTTTCTATCGCTTCTGCCAAAACACTCGGATTATTGCCATTGGTATCAAGCTTTACCAAAAATCCCATATCTTTTATATGCCGCAAAAATGGAAGTAAGCCGGATTGTATGGTTGGCTCTCCACCCGTTACAACAACGCCATCTAATTTTCCTTTTCTTGTTTCAAGAAAACGAAAAAATATTTCTTCCGGAATAAAGCTCTCTTTGATATCGCGAATTAATTGGGGCAACACAAATTCTGGATTATGACAATACCCACAACGGAATTGACATCCTGGTGTAAACGCAATACACGCAACAGTATCAGGATAATCAAGAAGGGTACATTTTTGAATACCAGACAACTGCATATTAGTGTGCTTGAATAAATTCGTACACATCCGAAATTTCGCTAGTACGTAAAACCGCGGTTTCTCGCTGTTCATCTTCAAATACCAATAACGTGGGCACATGACTTACCACAAATTCTCTACTCAATGGTTCAAACTGTGTGTCATGTTGATCAATAATTTCTCCTTGCACATGCAAGTGCTTTTGCACAAAGTCTTTAAACAATGGGCATTTCGGGCAGGTTGACGTAGTAAACAATAAATAATTCATACAAAAAGTATATCTCCTTTTATACTGAATAGGTGTCTATAAATTCTTTATTTGCACACACTGACTCACGAAAATGCTTTCGTGACATATGTTCGGCCTTTTTCCCCGTATTAAAATGTGATACTGGGCGGTGATATCCCATCACCCGGGTCCAAATTTCACATCTGGTTCGTTCTTGTTCCATAGCGAAAAAATAAAAAGTAAAACACTCTGTATATATAAACACAGAGAGACACAAAAGGTGTCACCGTTCGCTTGCTGTATTTGTATATGTCGCACGCCACGTAGTATCTAATGGTGGCGCAGCACCAATACCCAACTCGTCATCACACTTTGGGCAAAAATCATATTCGCCAGATAAATACCCATGTTTTGGACAAATAGAAAAAGTAGGCGTAATAGTAATATAGGGCAAACGAAATTGGCTTAAGATATTTCGAACTAACTGTCGGCAAGCAACCCCACTCGTTATCCGTTCATGCATGTAACAATGCAATACAGTTCCACCCGTATATTTTGTTTGGAGCGTATCTTGGAGTTCCAATGCTTCAAATACATCATCAGTATAGCCTACAGGAATTTGGGAAGAATTGGTGTAATAGGGCGCCTCTTTGGTTCCAGCAGAAAGAATATCAGAGAATCTTTTTTGATCTTCTTTTGCAAATCGGTAGGTTGCCCCTTCGGCAGGGGTAGCTTCTAAATTATATAAATTCCCTGTTTCTTCTTGAAACTGTTGCAATCGTGCTCGCATAAAATCAAGAACCTCAATAGCAAACGCCTGCCCCCATGAATCTGCAACAGTATGTTCATCATTGGTAAAATTTCTTATTGCTTCATTGAGTCCATTAATTCCAATAGTTGAAAAATGGTTATTGAAATGACCCAAATATCGTTTGGTATATGGGAACAATCCTCTATCCAACCATATCTGTACTTCTTTCCGCTTTATTTCAAGCGATATTTTTGCCATCTGCATTAAGTGGTCCAGCCGTGCAAAAAACAATTCTTTATTAGCTTTATAGAGGTATCCCAATCGGGCACTATTTATGGTAACCACCCCAATCGAACCCGTCATTTCAGCAGAGCCAAATAACCCGCCTCCCCTTTTACGTAATTCTGTTAAATCAAGCTGAAGTCGACAACACATAGAACGAACATCTCCCGGATTCATGTCAGAATTAATAAAATTTTGAAAATAGGGTGTGCCATATTTTGCCGTCATATCAAACAATGGAAGATTTTTATTATTTTCCCAATCGAAATTCTTTCCCACATTATAGGTAGGAATAGGAAACGTAAATGTTCGTCCTTTAGCGTCCCCTTTGGTCATGACGTCTATAAATGCCTGATTAATGATGTCCATTTCTTTTTGTAATTCTCCAAATGTATATGAAAATGGAATACCTCCAAGCAAAAGTCTTTTGGATTGCAAATCCTCTGGGCAGTCCCAATCGAGGGTAATATTGGTAAACGGTGTTTGCGTACCCCACCGAGATGGTATATTTAAATTAAACACAAACGATTGCATATTCTGATATACATAGTCATATACTTTTTTTTCCACATACACATCAAGCGATTCTCCCGATAATTTCATATCGGTTTCCAATTCTTTTCGTAATTCTTGTTCATATTTTTTTACATACGGAGCAAGATAGGTATCAAAACTAGAAAATGCTTGTGCCCCTGCCCATTCATTTTGCAGTGTCCCTAAAAAATTGACCATTTGAGCAACAGCTGAACTGAGATGCTGTGGCGGACCTGATTCAATTTTATTTGGTACGCCATTAAATCCTTCTTCCAATAACGCGCGTAAACTCCACCCGGCACAATAGCCAGAAAACATATCTAAATCATGAATATGCATATCCGCATTTCTATGCAAATCACCAACATCTTTTGGGTAAATATGTGACAACCAATAATTGGCAACAACTTTCCCAGAAGTATTCAAAATCATTCCTCCCAAAGAATACCCTTGATTCGCATTTGCATTTACCCGCCAGTCTACTTTTTCTAAATACTCTGAAATAGTTTTTTCTACTTCTACAACCACAGTGGTATCATGTCGTGCTTGGGCTCGTTTTTCACGATACACAATATATGCCTTGGCAGCTTTAGCATAATCATCATGAATTAATGTTTCTTCAACCATATCTTGAATATGCTCTACGGTTGGGATACGATCAGCAAACTGCTCTTCTAACTGGATACACACATCTCGTGCTACGGTATAGGCCTGTGCCGTATCTCCTTCGCCACTCGCGTTCATTGCTTTTTGAATAGCAATTTCTATTTTTTTTACATCAAAATCAACAATGGCACCATTTCTTTTTTGAATTTTATATATAGGCATAGAAAAAAATTAATACAACACATATATAAACACAAAAAAAACAAAAAGGTGTCATAGTGATGACACCTTCATCTGAAAAAACATACGAAGAGTTATTTCAAAAATTGCTTTATTGCTTTTCTTGCACGAGATAATTGCAATTTTACAGCATTTTCACTCTTACCCAACCGTTCGGCTATTTCTCGAATGCTATATCCGTGCATATAATACCACGTTATAATATTCCGCTGTATTTCGGGAATCTGGGCGAGTGCTTGCTGCACATATTCTTGCGTATACCACGCCTCATATATATCAGTCGAGACAAAAACATTCTCATCAAAAAGATCAAGACGAGCAAGAGATTGTTTTCGATATTGATTGACAAGTACATTGTGTGCAATACGCAATAAATATGTTTGATACGTAGCGTTTGTTGGCACAAATGTTGCAAGATGTGAAAATGCTTTCAAAAAGGTTTCTTGCGTATTATCTTCTGCTAATGCAGCATCAGAAAGATGCTTCATAAAATAAACAAATACGGTACGACGATATTTGGTATAGAGAGTAGCGAATGCTTCATGATTCTGTTGTGCTAAACGAATCATAGTGTTATCCATACCTCTTTGCTTATAGTGTTCTGCCGTTGGAGTAATCAATAGATCTTCTATACAAGAAATAACGGAACTATTGTAAGGAATCACAATATCATCACTGTTAACAGACGTTTGAACCGCAGCAAGGATTGTTTCAAAGAGAAAAGTTGGATTATTCGTATGGAGAATCGTGTTTATTTTTTTTTCGTATTGTATTTTTTCTTTTTGATTCAAACCAATAGGCTGAAATGCAAAAAAATATGTTGGATGGTCTTCTTTTCGTATTGGAAGAATATACATGTGTTCTTGATACATCTCATTGTTTTTCTTTTTATTTGTCACCGTGTCAGTATATACTTGCTCTGTATGAGAAAGAGTTGTCCACAATTTTTGATAAAATGGACGTGGCATCATTCCTCCCCATAAATCTCCGGGCCTTTTGCCAATCACTTCTGCAGGAACAAATCCAGTCCGTTGCTCAATAGCAGGATTGGTATACAAAACACGCGAGCTCGCATCGGTAACAAAGATGTAGCCCTGTGCACTATCACAGTGTATTTTAAGAGAAGAAATTACATCCATAGTAGAATCACTATAACAAAAACGGAATCAAGATACAAGAAACTTTGTTACAGCAAGAAATATTCAGAAAAATACATCCTATTACCCATGAGGGAACATAACGTTTATCATATACATAGTTGACAACGCACACAAACACGCAATAACGAGTGAAAAAAATACATGAAAAAATAAGAAACTCTCTTGCGTTTTACACCAACGTCTAAACACATACTCACTCAAAAAAATAGCCCCAACCAAAAAACCCATATGGGGAAAAGTAATAGGAAAAAAATATAAAAAAAATCCCCAACTGAGCAACGTAACAGCAAAAAATGTTTTTACGGCATCAAAAAAAACAATCACAGCATTCTGAGCAGTGGGATACAATTCAGCAGCAGGTGTATAATTGCCCATATGCATAAGTAACCCAAATACAATATAAAAAATTAAAATAGATAGCGCCAATATACTGTGCACAAAGCTTTTCTTTTCCATAGTAAAAAATAAAAAATGAACCTATCTGAGATAGAGTATTATTTTTCTGACAATTCTTTCAAACTCGCTAATGCCTTTGGCCACATATCTTCAAACATTGTCTTGTATTCATCAGCAACATCGATATCAATCAAAAGCTCAGTACCCCCATCTTTTTCAGTAAACGTATAATTTTCAAATGCGGGGGTCCATTTTTTTACTTCATCACTTTCGGTATCCACCACTCCATTTTGGATCATGCCAAGGTGTTCAATAGACACAAATTCATGGAGTCTATTTTCGTGAATTCGACTATACATGCCACCTTCACCCGAGCCATCGGGGTGAGGCCCTAAAAATTTTATTTCAGATCCTTGTTCCCAATTGCCAACATAGTATGACCCTGGATTAAACGCCGTAGTCCATTCGCGATAGGTGGCGTCTTCAAGCATGGTGTCCCATACTTTTTCTTTTGACGCATTAATGTGAGTTGAAAAGTGTAAGTGTTGCATACAAGAGTATAATTATTTTTTAGTAACATTTTTTTTCATTTGAGTTATTTTTATCACCTTGCCATGTTTGTCATATGTTGTCCACTCCCCCACTTGCACATCTTTTTCAAAGTATCCTGATCGCATTTTTGTACCGTCCAATCGAAACCATTCAAAATAGCCGTGCAATTTGTTGCCTACTTTTTTTCCTTTGGCAAGCAAACTTCCATCTTTGTGATATACAACATGCCAGCCTTTTTTCTTTGCTTTGGCTTCTGCTAACGAAATATTTTCTTGTACACGAAACTGCACAATTTTTTTTATGAGCGTTACTGGCAGTGCTTTCGCCAGTTGAAATTGAACAGTCCCTTTTGAAAGTGGATATTTGGCTAATTCTTTTTTAAAACGAGCAATACCGGACGCACCGGGATACACACCTATATGGGTAGTGTACGCAGCAAAGTGAATAAGATTGCCATGAAGCACAAACGTAGGAATACCGTATTTTATTGATTCTTCTGCCTTTGGCACTATTTTTTTTATGAGAGACCGAATTATTTGCAGTTGTGCTTGAACCTCTTTTGGATACAAAGCAATATACTCATCAATATTTTTTGCTTGTTTCATCATACCAAATAAATAGATGTTTATTTTTACTTCTCTGTTGTCACTCCATCAAAATGTTCTTCAGTCTCGTCTGCTTTTGTAGCATGAACCACACCGTCTTTGTGTTCTGGGGGTGAATACACCGAATATAATTTTAACTCGCCCTCTCCGGTATTTACTACATTATGCCGTGTTCCGGCAGGAATAACAACCGCAAATTCTGCAAGAACAACGTGCGGCACGCCTTCGAGTGTTACTGTTGCTTGCCCTTGTTCAATACGAATAAACTGATCTAAATGGTGCGTTTCTTCACCAATTTCTTCGCCCGGTTGAATGTTCATAACAACCAGTTGACTGTGCTTTGCCGTATAGAGTACTCTTCGATAATCGATATTTTCTTTTGTAGTTTTTTCTATGTTGGTGATATAGCCAATCATACAGGTATTGCAGTTAGTGAATAAACGATAATTCATTATATTTCACTCACCGATAGATTTTTCTCTCTATTGGCTCTTTTATCAGAGCACTTATTTCGCTATAGTAATACCCACCCATTAGATATTCTTTTTCTTTACCTCCATATCCATCGCCCAAATCTTTTTTTGCTCACGATACACAAGATACACAAAACCGGCAAATGACAAGGGCAACAAAAACAAGAGTGTAAACGCAAGATACGTTTTTCCAAATATAATAAGAAGTGTATTCACCACAATAAAAACCAAACGAATTTCTGTGGGGCCAATACCTAAGTGAACAATCCGAAACGTATTGGTCGTTGCCATGACTAAAAATGAGTTCACCATAAACCCCGCAAACAAGGCAAATATAAAAAAGAACAACCATTTTGAATTATCCGGCAACAATATCATGTACCCAATCATGACTGAACAGAGAAAAAAATAATCCAACAAATGATCCATGTAATATCCCCACTTCACCAAACCAGTATTTCTTGCTCGTCCAACGGCACCATCGAGTGAATCTGTCAACCATTGCAATGCCACCATGAGTGATACACCCCAGAGCCAACGAATGTCTAAAAGTGCAAGAAAACTACACCCAATAATACACAGGCTAATAGGAATAGTCATGAGCGTGAGGTGGTACGTTTGAAGCCATGATGGAACTTTTGATACAGCAAACCGAATAAACCGTTGCTCGGGGTGGTGAAGGAAAGAAGTACCTACTTTTTTGTCGCCAGAAAATGGTTGCTCGATCATAGCAGGGTGCTCTGTATAAGAGTAATTGAAATACGCACTTTTTTTTGTGTTGTTATACCCTGTTTTTTTCGTATACTTGCTTTTATGGGCAACAGATAGGTATCCATTTTTTTGTCTGGAAAAATAGATGTTGCCCATTCTGTCTCCCCTACTTGTGCAAGCACACGAATGGAGCCCCAGCCTTTTCGTTTGCCGGTATAGGCTGCTTTTATTTTTTGTGCTTCTTTTTTGGGAAGAGAAACAAAATACCAGTTTCCTGCTTGCCCCGGATATTTCCAAACAGTGGCGGTAAAGGTATACATACTTTCACTCTACATCATTGAATTGAGCTGTACAAGACACTCGGGTAATGCATGCCAGCCAGAAGAACCGTTTAAGTGTCCCCCATTTTGAATAATCCGAAGTGGTGCGTCTAATTTTTCAGATAATATTTGCGCATTCTGTAGTGGAACCAATGGATCATTGTCTCCATGAATAATGGAAAATGCCTGACAGTTGGAACGAATAGTCTCAAAATCAAAGGGTGTATCTAAAAAAGAATCTAATTT
>JAGOTR010000029.1:0-1992 GCA_018061685.1 Candidatus Magasanikiibacteriota bacterium | reverse complement strand
ACAAAATATCGCTTCCCAGCGTTCACGGTTGCATGCTTTTAATACCTTTGCACAAAAATATACAAAATAAATTATGACACCCAAACCAACCAACAATCCAATATAATAAATTGTTTGCGTGGCATGCTCTTCAAGCAATTGAATAATAACACTATTCACAGTCACCAAAATAAATAATAGACGAATACGAAGCAAATAACTGGCTGCTTGCTCAGCAGATTCAATTCTGGTACTTGCCAAATACTCTTCTTTGGTCATGGGACCAATTTTATACTCTTGGCCATTGATTATTTCTGTACGAGGTTCCTGTGGTAAATAAGATGACTGAGGTAAAGGAGTTCCACAATATGCGCAGGCAGGTGCATGCGCGACCACAGGTTTACTACAGTTTGGGCAAAGCATAGATACATGAGTAAAAAATAGTACGTATAAAAATATATTAACACTATTATTTTTTTTGAGCAATAAAAAAAATTACGTTTTACTATCCCCATGAAATTCTCCAACCAGAGCTTCCAAAATATCATGAAAACTAATAATACCAAGAACTTTTTGAGATGTTTTTGACGTAATAAGAACAATGCTCACTGACGATTTTTTTAATCGATCAATAGCCACCAGAGATGGAACGTCAGCATTAATCGTCATGACGGGCTGAATAAGCGATCCAATGTTTATCAATTCTTTTTCTGTTTCAAATAAATGGTTTAACACATCTTTTGCTTCAATAGCACCAACCGTCGCATCTAAAGAGCCATCACAAATAGGAAACACGGATTTATTACTTCCTCGTATTTTTTTTCTTATGGTTTCAAGCGGATCACGAATATCAAGCCACACCACTTCGTGACTGTGGGTCATAAAATCTTTAATGGGTCTATTTCCCAAATGAAATACACTTTCTACCATTTTTTGTTCCGAACGTTCAAATACGCCACTTTCGGCACCTTCTGCTATTAACAATTTAATTTCTTCTTCGGTCACTACTTGCTCAGAAGCAGGCACAATACGAAATAATTTAAGAAAACCCGCGGTTGATACACTTAATACCTTCACAAGAGGTGCTGACATTTTCATGATTATTTTTATAGATCCAGCAACGATAAGAGATAATTTTTCAGGATTGGATAAAGCAATTTGCTTTGGAACTAACTCCCCTATGACGAGAGAAAAAAACGTTATAATAAACACAACAATCGCAACACTCAGTGATTCGCTATACTCGGCAAACAACGGAAATGCGACCAACCACTCTTGCACATACTCGGCAACCGTTGCCCCACCAAAGGCACCTGCAAATATACCTATCATGGTAATGCCAATTTGAATGGTCGAAAGCATTTCCGATGAATGCCGTGTTAAAAAAAGTGCGTTACTTGCTTTTGTGTTTCCTTGCTTTGCCAAGTGCCTTAATCGACTTTTTTTCACACTGAGTAATGCTATTTCTGATAAAGAAAAATACCCATTTAAAATAATTAAGGTACTGATTAATATAATTTGGATAGCTATTTCTGACATACACAACGACTCATTATGAGAGGAAATAAAAAAATTAATGCACGGTACTTTGTATTGATGGGTGTGCAGCAAGCCATGCTTCAAATACACCTACCGTATAGGAAACAGCACCTACGACATCTTGACAATTCAAGTATTTCACAATATGATCTTTCACCAACACGCCATCATCTGAGAGAGAATCATACATAGTACGAAACGCTTTGGACGTTGTATCATCCATAAGATCCAAGCCCATTTTGTGATACACAAGGGGCTGAAGAAATATAGAAATACGAATGGGATCGGTTTCTTTTTTTACCCTATCAAAGCACGCCTGTAACTGTGGATTTTTTTGAATTGATTCTTCAAAGGTATCGGCTGTTATTTCAGGTGTGACCGCTGGTTTGTTTTGCTCAACAGGCGGAGTCGAGAGTTCTTTATCCATAGATACGATTTATGAGTAAGGCTTTATAGTACCTCGTTGCTACGTGT
>JAGOTR010000056.1 GCA_018061685.1 Candidatus Magasanikiibacteriota bacterium | reverse complement strand
GGTAAGCATTGTTTTGATAAGCTCTGCAATAATAAGCTGTGGTGGAACGGCGGAACCAATTTCTGCCGCACGCGCACCTGCACCTATTTGCGCGTTAATTTGATCTTGGAGTGTTTGAGCGACCACCGTATCTGTTTGGAAAAAGATACTGGATATAAGAAGCAATAACACACCGATGGGGAGTATGTGTTTCATAAAAAATTAACAGTTTTGAGGACACTCTGCAATACATGCTTCATATTGTTCTCCGACATTACCACCATGACGTTCTTCACATCTGGTTTCACATGCTGCAATACGAGCGGGTGTACAGTTATTTGCATTACCACCACCAGCACCAACTGGGCCTCCGGATGTTTTTGATACAATGCGAGGCACTACGAATGCTGTAATACTGTATGCACCCACCGTAACAACAAGTCCAATAATGGCACTTTGAATAATTTTTTGCGCTTTTTCTACTTGGCCTTCGTCGCCACGTGCCATCATCCACAAAAAGCCAGCATACACTGTAAGTACTAAAAATATAACACCAATAAAAGAGAGTGCTGTTTTAATAACCACACCAATTGTTTCTGCAAGTGACGTTTCTGTTGCGCGAGCATAGCCAGCATTTACCGCCGCTCGGTCGGCAATATCACCCCCTAAGTTAATTGCCAAAACTGATAGAGGGGTAAGTAATATAACTCCGAGGATGAAAGAAAAAATTAAATTTTTCATAGAAAAAATTATATTAAAAACTTTCGTAGGTACTGGCATATGAGTGTGATTAAGTGGATTCCCGATTTCTCGGGAATGACAATAGAAAGCTAATTTTCAAATCGACTAGTAATAAGTTTAGTAATTCCCGCAGCACTCATAACAACAACAAGACCAATAATAGCTGCTGAAATAATTTTTTGTGCTTTTTCTACTTGAGACTCTTCTCCGCGAGCTGTCATCCACAAGTATCCCGCATATACCATTAACACCAAGAATATAAGACCAACGAGTGTGAGGGCCGCATTAATGGTTGTTCCCACCACGTTTTCAATGTTGGCTTCACTTGTTCCCGCTTGTTGGCCAGATTTACCTAAATTACCAACAGCGTCTCCTAAGTTTCCTGCAGAAAATGCCGTAGGTACTGCGACAAAAAAAGTGAATATTCCAAGTGTTACAATACTCGTTTTTATATAGGTAAGCATTGACATACAGCGTCTCTTATTAAAATTAATTATTTTTTGCATCACATGTTGCGATACAGACAGGAATTTCTTGTATTTGTGCATTAAATGTAAAGTCATTTGGTGCACAAAAATCATCACCAGGGGCACACTGTAATCCTTGTGTTTGACAATCCTGTTCTGTTGTCACGCGACATGCCCAGAGGGCATTTACTCTGTCTTGGCAGCATCCAATGCGAGGACCGCTTCCACCATCAAGTCCTCTTCCTGCTGCACTTTCTTGTAATCGACTGACAATAAGGGATGTTAATCCGTAGGCACCAATAGTAATAACGAGTCCAATAATTGCACCAAAAATAGTATTTCTTGCTTTTGCAATTTGATCTTCTTCTCCACGAGCCGTCATCCATAAAAACCCTGCGTAGACCATGAGACCAAAGAATATAATACCTGTTGCCGCCAGCAATCTTTTTACCAGAGTTCCTGCGCCGGTAGAAAGATCTGTTTGCGAAATACCAGTAGGGCCAACCGCTTCTTGTAAAAACCCTTCGGCATTTCCTATGGTAACTCTTTCAGAAAACACAAACGTCGGAAGAAGTAGTAAAACTCCGAATGTGAAAAAAATGATGTGACGAAGGTATTTCATAATACAAACAGGTATTCCGGAATATTTTTTTATTGCGAATAGTCGTTTGACATAAATATTAATTTTCACCCACATTATTTGGCGCAGCAGGACCATTATTCTCTACGGGTACTCCGCCACCGCCAGCACCACTATCTGCACTTTGAAACACAAAGCGAGTAAGTGCATATGAACTAAGAACAATGATAAGACCAATGGTTGCGCCAATAATTGATCGTTGACCTTTTTTAATCATATCTTCTTCACCTCGTGCCGTCATCCACAAAAATCCTCCATAGACAATGAGTACAAAAAACATGACACCAATAAGTGATAACGCAGACCCAATAATTGTTCCAGTAAGAACCGAAACAGAGGATCCATATTTATCTAACCCAGCATTTTGTGCTGTAGAATCAAGACCGTATTGGGCAAAAACATTCTGAGGAACCGTAACCAGAGTGGTAAAAAGAAAAAATAAAAGTGATTTTTTCATACAAATTGTTTCCCTAAGAGAATTGATTAAAAAATTTTTATTCACAACAGGTAATATTTTCTCCCTCACAAAGATTGGGTGCACAATTAGGACCATCTGGACCATCCTGCCCACACCACTCAGGAATCTCTGCTGGGTTAATAGGCACTCCCAAACATGTATTAGCAGGTTTACAAGTATAGGTTGGCCAGGCTGCACGACATCTGTCATTTGCATTTCCCGCACCAGCACCGCCTATCGGCTCGGGAACTTGGTTACCACCTCTACCCGCATCACCACCTGCAGTCGACTCCACACTTTCAAATATAAATTTAGTAATGGCGTATGAACTTAATATAATCAACATGCCAACGCTTGCCCCTATGAGTGTGCTTTGAGCTTTTTTTACCTGCTCTTCATTTCCATGTGCAGACATCCACAAAAAACCTGCGTAGACCATAAGAATAAAGAAGGCAACACCTATTAATGATAGTGCGGCACCGACTATTCTTCCTGTGATGACTGGTATTGATCCTTCTTTTTCTAAATTTGCATTTGTAGCAACTGTTCCAATACCATAATCTGATGGAATGGTAATGTCTGCCGACACTGGTTGTGCCAACAACATCATTCCCATGAGACTCACACAAAGGCCAAGTGCTGCGATAGATTTTGTGAAGGCTTTGTGTGAGAACATAGAGAACGATTATTGTGCTACTGGAGCATCTACATATTCTTGCC
>JAGOTR010000055.1 GCA_018061685.1 Candidatus Magasanikiibacteriota bacterium | reverse complement strand
ATTGGGTATGCCAAGCGTGGGACGTATATGGTGAAAACGCTAAAATAATTCTATCTTGTATACAAACTCTGGAGTATGTTACTCTTACCATACTACTATTCTACTTATTTTCATCTATCACTATGAGAGGAAAGGAAGGAATATCAAACATTATTAAAGAGGCAATGGGGAAAAGAACAACTCCAGAACAAACCCAAAAACCTGTAGAAACACACAAAGAAGAAAGACCTTTTATTATTCAAGATATTGAAGCATACAAAAAATTACCGTGGATACCCGACATACTAAAAAAAGAACCCGATCACGAGAGTCAACGATTTTTACTTACCGAATTTTTACGTGCACTCAATAAAGCACATATCCGAATGGTAGAAAAAGACAAGGCACGCGGGAAAAAATTAAACCCGCAAGAATTTTTGGATCAACAGATGACCACGGCTGATTATGTTGGCGACACAGCAACCGAATTGGCACAACAAAAATTAGAAGCAATTGACCAAGCACAGGCCTTGGCTGTTGCCAAATTAGCAGTAGAAAAAGCAGAAAAAGAAGCCACTACCCATCATTTGACCGGATTACTGCGAGTAAAAGGAATGGCACCTTTGTTTGAACGAGAAATGAAACTGAACGAGCGTGAAGGCGAAAAAAGAGGCCGTATTGTTGTGGTACGATTTGATTTGGATGATTTTAAAGCAGTAAATAAATATGGCCATCTTGCAGGAGACAATGTATTGCAACAAGTCGGAAAAATACTACAAGAACATTCCCGACCTGGGGACTATCCGTTGCACAATTCGGGAGATGAGTTTGGTTTTGTGCTCGTTGATGTAAAACCAGGAGAGGCAGAAACACTGGAAGAAACGGTGACAAAAATTATTGCACGGTACGTAGACGAAATTGAAAAAGGAGTCATACGACCAGATGGCAAGACACAACGCATTTCACCAGGATTTCGTATAGTAGGAAAAGATGAACACGATGGATTTGAAACATTTGATGGTCAAGCTGATCTTGCAGGAGAAAAATCAAAAGAATTTAAATACGACATGGATGATAAAGGAAATAGAATTACCACCGCGGGAAGTACGCGTATTATTAATTTTGAAACCATGCACACAGTGGAATCAAAATTAAGCCACGGTACACGACGTTCGTTAGCGATTGAAGAAAGCATTCAACGAGAATTTCAAGCAACGATTGATGCATTAGAAAAAAAAGTTGCCGATGGCAGTATTACAAAAGAAGAATTGGAAAAATTAATCGCAACAAAAGAATTATTCCTCCATGTGGTAAGAAAAGCTGTTGATAGCAAACCACCTGAAAAAACTTCTCCCGTTATGGAAGACGAAGATCATGAACAACAAGTTGCGTAAACATGCATGTTAAAAAAGCGTCAACACCAACACCCCCAACACCATAAGAATCGCAGCGCCTATTTTAAACTTCACATTCTCACGTTCAAATGACTCCTGCAGCAATGCAGGATTTATTTTATAACAAACAAAGACCATCAAAAAACTAAACAATACCTGTGACGCCTCAAACGCAAATACAAGCGAGGCTTGCTGCAACGACAATGCCCAATGATTAAGAAAAATACCAATATTTGCCGTAAGAAACACAATCCAAAAAAGTCCAAACACCCGTCTATTCACGCGTGGCGCTTCTGCCCTATGCAGTGCCCGAACCTTTGGCAACACAAAACAAACAAGGCCACACACCGCTTGCGTGAGAGTGGTCCACACATAGGCAGCCAAAAAAGAAACATGCTGAGCGGCTTCGTGTAAAAATGCCGCATACAACGCAAAACACAGGGTACAGATAATCATGAATAACACACTTCGAGAAACAACAAGTACTTTTTTATGTGCATGCAGTGCCGCCAACAACGTCGCTCCCACTAACAAAACAAGTGCAATTCCTTGATTTGCGAGTAACGTCTGTCCAAAGAAAAAACCTAACAAAATTCCCCACAAAGGCTGCAAACTCCACCAAATACTAATCCGCGTCACATCTTCTTGTTGCACGGCTTTGGCATACGGAAATCCACCTAAGAAAAAAAAGAACCCAGCCAAAAGTACATACACCACCGTGCGGGCGTCCGGAATAGTCCACTCAATAAAGGGCAATACCAACACACTTGTGAAACCAAATAATTTTATCCACACCATGTAGATATACACATTTTGTATGCGGTGCCCCAACACATACTTATCGGCAATATTTGAAAGTGCCCAAGAAAAATGCGTGCCAAGAACCAACCAAATCCAAGTCATAAAAGAGGGGGAAAGAATATGTGCGTAGTATATAGGAAAACATGGCAACATGGAACCCGATTGTTAAAGATTGAGATTAAGAATAAGACTGAAAAATTTCGTATTATCAGTCTTATTCTTAATCTTAATTCAAAATTTTGTGTCCCATGTATCGTGAATAATTATCCACAATGACATAATAAATCAATATATGTTATTATACGTTCCATAGTTTTTATATAAAAAACTTGTCCGGCGTAGCCCCGCTCATCGGGGCGAAGACGGATCAAACACAGCAACCAACGAAATGCTTGTCACAGTCCTCCTGTTCATTTCATTGCTTGGTGTTTTTGATACGGACAAGATAAAAGAGTGAAAAGATTGAGCGTTCCATTTCTTTGTGGTTTGTTCTCCTTTCCCTCTTTTGTCAACAGACAAAAAAATCCTCTTTCCATAGGAAATTGCTGAGAAGGCCAAAATACGTCGTGGGATAAGGAGCGTGCTACCAATGCCGATACTCCCCCACAAACGTAAACCCCTGGCTACCTCATGGACCCCCATGAACGGCAATTCCTTCAGGAGGAACTATTCTTTTTTACCCCGTATTACCAGCTCGCATCCATATCCTCCGGGATATCGATAACAGCAGTCTTGCATTGTCCTCCATGCCGACACCAAAAGGAGGAACAAGACCAAAACAGCTTCGATACATCGAGGCTGTTTTTGCGTTTAGAAACCTGCTTGAGTACCCCAATAAAACGTGTTACCATACCCACACTATGATGACACTCCCCCCAGATACCATTATTGCCGCCGGCCCCGTGATTATAGA
>JAGOTR010000054.1 GCA_018061685.1 Candidatus Magasanikiibacteriota bacterium | reverse complement strand
TACTGCATTATGCATAGTCATCACCCACATCAAAAGCCAGTTAAACCCTTCTTGCGTTTGAGCGAGGTCGTTCATGATGCGAATGCGTGGTCCATCCCACTGATCAGGGAGAACAATGTATGCTTGCGGTTCTTTACAGTCAAAACCAATGAAGCTTCCCTGAGGAATGGGATTCGCAGCACAAATTATCATGTTGCATCTCCATTCTTTAATGAAAAGAATTGATTTACCCTAGCATACAGCAACATGCATGTCAATAAAAGAGGGTCGATACACTATCGACCCTCTTTTATTATATATTATTACAAAATATTTTTCTTCCGAATTCTTGCTACAAAGAACCCTTCAATCTCTTTGGTAGGCATAATACGCAATGTTTTTTCGATCTGTTTGGGGAATTCTTTTTCTTTCCACACTAAAATTGGTTTTAATTTTTTTAATCCATCAATACTAATTTTTTCTACCTCAGCCTCATCGCCCATCCGCTCCAACAGTTTTGCCACGCGTTGTTCATTTTCTTCTGGTGCAATGGTACAGGTGCTGTATACCAATACCCCACCCGGTTTCAAGGCGCTCCAGGCGGCCATAATAAGTTTATGTTGTCTATACGCCACTTGTTTAATTTTATGCTCACTCCAATAGCCGTACGTTTTGGGGTATCCGTTAATAAATCGTGATTCCCCACTACACGGAGCATCCACTAAAATTTTATCAAAATACTCTGGGTATTCTTTTGAAAGTACGGATCCATCTTCCATACGAAGTCGAAATGTCCAATCCTTTTTTTCGGTATCAACAAAATCAACGGCCATGTCAGTCGACTCAGCTGGCGCGGGGGCATGCTCATCGTCACCATTTTCATCAAAGGCATCTTCAGACATAGTTTCTTGTGAGGGTTGGTCTACACGCCCCATCACACGCAAATGTTCCATATTATGTTTTAACCGAAAAAAACGAATTTTATTTAATTCATTTGCCACCAACTCACCTTCTTGCTGCATGAGTGCAGCAATTTGTGATGTTTTACTGCCAGGTGCAGCGGTTAAGTCAAGAATTTTTTCTCCTGGTTGAGGATCTAAGACCAATGGCGGTACTTGGCTAGCTAAACTTTGAATATATATTTTCCCATCTCGATAGATATCAAGTTCGGTGAGTTCTCGTTTACTTTTATTTTGTAAAATAAAGGCATCGCTATACCAAGCCACAGTGCTTATTTTGTACCCATGCGACGATAAATAGGAAAGCACTTCATCGCGTGTGGCCACCAACGTATTCACACGAAATGTGGTAGGCTTATCAATAAACGTATCCGTAACATCACGAAATAAAGACGACCCGACAATGCGTTCGAGTCGCTCTAAAAATTTTTCTGGAAGCCCTTTGGGGAGGGACTTTAGCTGTTTCTTCTTTTTCTTTTTTGCCATACAAAATATTTATGGGCGAATACGAGTAATCATGCGTGGAAATGGAATAGTTTCACGGATATGCTCTACCCCACTCATCCATCGCACCATACGTTCTAACCCCAAACCAAACCCGGCATGTGGGACAGAGCCATATTTTCGTAAATCAAGGTACCACGCATATTCAGGGCCGGCCAAGCCTTGCGCATCAATAGCTGCTTTTAATTTGTCATAGTCATCTTCACGCTGTGACCCACCAATAATTTCTCCGGCATTTTCAATACCAATCAAATCGTCGTTCAATACTAATTCTGGATTCTCTGGGTCTTGCTTCATGTAAAATGGCTTAATTGCTTTTGGCCATTTGTGAATAAATACCGGTACAGGTGAATTTTTTGTGAGCAATTCTTCATCATCGTTTCCTAAATCCTGTCCAAATTGAATATCAGAGCCCAAGGTATGCAAGCGTTCAATCGCATCGGTATAGGTCAAACGTTCAAATGGAAGTGTGAGCAATTTTTCAAGTGGTGCAACATCTCGTTCAAGCACATCGAGGTCACTCCGATATTTGTCTAACATGCGTTGTACAATATATTTCACCATTTGCTCTTGAATGTCTAAATTTTCTTCGTGCGTCACAAATGCCGCTTCGGCATCCATCATCCAAAATTCGGTTAAGTGGCGTTTTGTTTTTGATTTTTCGGCACGAAATACGGGGCCAAAGTCATAAGCTCTGCCTACTGACATAATGGCAGCTTCAAGATATAACTGCCCTGATTGAGATAAAAATACTTTTCCCTCGTCAAAATATTCCATTTCAAATAATTCGGTTGCGCCTTCACAGGCGTTGGGTGTCATAATAGGGGTATCAATTTTAATGTACCCTCGTTCATGAAAAAAATCAGCAACGGCTTCAAATACCCCATCACGAATTCGTTGCGTTGCCCATTGGCGTTTACTTCGGAGCCACAAATGTCGGTTATCGAGTAAAAAGTCTGGCCCATGCTCTTTGTGAGCAATAGGGTAATCAACGGCGCGCTGTACTAATACAAGTTCGGTTACATCTACCTCATATACCCCTTGTTTTTTTGGGTGAGCTTTTACCGTACCGTCTACAATAACAGACGATTCTTGTGTGAGTGTTTCAATCGTTTGCCACACTGATTCTGGAAGAGACTGTTTTGAAGCAACGGCTTGAATAAAGCCAGATCCATCACGAATTTCCAAAAAGGCCAAAGAACCGCTCGATCGAGCATTGTATAACCAACCCTGAATACGCACCGTTTGGCCAATATGGGCGTCGCCTACTTGTTGAATACGTACTGGCATCATAGCACAAAAAAACAAAAATAATTCTGTATGAATATACCGTACCTTATCATAGGTCTCAAGAATTCTCAAGGGTACAAAATAAAAAAACACACCTGGCAGTATGCCCTGTGTGTATACAAATCTGAAGAGGGAATCTGTTTGGGCACGGAAAACACTTGTGTGTTCCGTGCCCAAACGAAAGTCGACCTGCCACCCCAGCTAGGGGCTGGTAGCCGACGTTTGAGAGCCCTCATTGGGGCTCTCGTTGCCCTGCACCGGGGGGCCGCCCACCTGCCACCCCCGATAGATAGGGACAGCATAGACGGCGAGGATCCCGAACGCAAGCACCGAAAAAATGATCAGCACAATGATATTTTTTGCCGTTTCCAT
>JAGOTR010000028.1:4938-11627 GCA_018061685.1 Candidatus Magasanikiibacteriota bacterium | reverse complement strand
GTTCGTATGGCGCAAGATTTCTCTATGAGAAACCCACTTGTGTTTGGCCAAGGAAACTTTGGGTCTATGGATGGCGACCGTGCTGCTGCCATGCGCTATACCGAAGCAAAACTGCAAGCCATTGCCGAAGAAATGCTTTTTGATATTGAAAAAGAAACCGTAAATTTTTCTCCCAATTACGATGGATCTACCAAAGAACCTCGTGTACTCCCAAGTAAATTACCCAACTTACTGTTAAACGGCAGTATGGGTATTGCGGTTGGTATGGCCACCAACATTCCACCACATAATTTAAAAGAATTATGTGATGCAGTGGCTCATTTAATTGAACACCCTGATGCGACAGTAGAAGACCTCATGACATTTGTCCCTGGGCCTGACTTTCCTACCGGTGGTATTTTGTATGATAAAAAAGATATAGCAGCGGCCTATGCTACCGGTCGCGGAGGTATGGTACTCCGTGCAAAAACAGATATTGAAGAATTAAAAAGTGACCGATTCCAAATTATTGTTTCCGAAGTCCCCTATCAAGTAAATAAAGCAAATTTAATAGAAAAAATTGCCACGCTTGTACAAGAAAAGAAAATCGAAGGGATTAAAGATTTGCGCGATGAATCAAACAAAGATGGCGTTCGTATTGTGATTGAAATTAAAAAAGATGCATACCCAAAAAAGATTTTAAATAAATTATTCAAATTAACAGAGCTCCAAACGACGTTCCATGTGAACATGATTGCACTCGTTGATGGCATTCAACCACGGTTGCTTAACTTAAAAACGGTGTTAGAAGAATACATTAAGCATCGCCAAGAAGTCGTTGTTCGCCGAACGCAATTTGATTTGGATAAAGCAAAAGAACGAGCACATATTTTGGAAGGCTTAAAAATGGCCCTCGACAAAATTGATTTAGTTATAGCAACCATTCGCGGATCAAAAGACAAAGAAGATGCAAAAAATAATTTGATGCAAAAATTTGCCTTTAGCGAACGCCAAACCATTGCTATTTTGGATATGCGGTTGCAACAATTGGCAAATTTGGAAAGACAAAAAATTGAAGATGAATTAAAAGAAAAAGAAGCCTTGATTAAAGAATTAGAATCTATTTTAAAAAGTCCAAAAAAAGTATTCTCTATTATTCAACAAGAGGTACAAGAAATAAAGTCTCTCTATGGAAACGATCGTCGTACCAAAATTATTGCCCATGGAGTAAAAGAATTTACCGTGGAAGATTTGGTACCCAACGAACCAACCATTATTATGGCAACCCATGATGGGTATATTAAACGCATGCCGGTGGATACGTTTAAGCAGCAGGCACGTGGCGGCAAAGGTGTGATTGGATTAACCACAAAAGAAGAAGATGTGGTAGAGCACCTTCGCTCAACCAATACCCACGACAACATGCTCTTCTTTACCACACGGGGTCGCGTGTTTCAACTTCGTGCCTACGATATTCCGGTGGCAAGTAGAACATCCAAAGGACAAGCATTGGTAAACTTTTTACAACTTGCACCAAACGAAAAAGTATCATCTATTCTTTCTATGGATGATGTGAGTAAGTACGACTACTTGGTGATGGTAACCAACAAAGCAACAATCAAAAAAACAAAATTAAAAGACTTTGACAATGTTCGCCGATCCGGACTCATTGCCCTTAAATTAAAATCCGACGAAATGCTCGAATGGGTACGCCCATCGAGCGGCAAAGACGACCTCATGCTCATTACAAGTGAAGGCCAGGCCATTCGCTTTAAAGAAGCAGGCGTTCGTGGCATGGGCCGCACCGCAGCAGGAGTTCGTGGACTCAAACTCAAATCCGACGATGAAATTGTTGGCATGGCCGTCGTAGAGCCAACACTCGCCAAACAAAAAGTATTGGAACTGTTGGTGATTTCTGAAAATGGCTTGGGCAAACGAACGCCAGTAGAAGAATACAAAATTCAAGGCCGTGGCGGGAGTGGTATCAAAACCATGAACGTCACCGATAAAACCGGCAAAATCATGAGTGCCCATGTGATTAACAATACAGAAAATCAAGATATGCTCGTGATTTCAAAAGGTGGTCAAGTGGTTCGCACTCCCCTCAAATCAGTCTCAACACTCGGAAGAGCTACGCAAGGCGTACGTATTATGCGATTTAAAAAAGAAAATGATACGGTTGCAACCGTTGCGCTTATGCAAACGGAGATAGAAGTTGAAGCGGAATAAAAGAAAAAATAAAAACACCCTCAGTTAATCCTAAGGGTGTTTTTTTATAAAATATACTGTTTTTAGACAAAAATTGAGTATCATCGCAGTGCATTTCTTTGCATCACAGACTCCTTTACCAAATTTTTACAAGCATCAACAAGATCATATGCTTTGTTTAACGTCGCACGATCTTTTTCATCAGAAAATCCACTTTTTTCTTCTACCTGTTGTATTTGCGCCTCAACAAATCGAGCAAAATGAAACAGTGTTTCTTCAAGTTCTTTTAATACCTTTGTGTCAGGAGAACGAAATCGCACTTGCTCAAGAATATTTTTTTGGTCTTGCATAATTTTTGAGACATCTTCCACAAACCGACGGAGGGGGCCTGCTGTTTCAATGCGTCCTTTCATAATTTCCTCCATGATCAATTTTTTATGAAAATCAAACACCGTTTTTTGAACATCCTTCAATCGTTTGTCTTTTGCCTCTCGGTCAGCTCGATCCGACTCTGTTTCTTTTACCAAAACAACTTCTGGGGATGAATCTGCAGGAGAGGGTTCCGCGTTTCGTGATTTTATTTGTTCAGCTCCAATTATTATGGGATCATTGGGATCGCCCATACGTTTTTCTCCTATACGCATATATACACAGATAAAAAATACATCCTATCGTGGTTATTTTTTTAACGCATCTTTAAGTAACTGACCAACACTTTTTCCTTCGGTATCAATCCCTACTACGCGTTGTTTTGCTTCTTCTTGAGTATAGCCCATACCGATAAGGGCTGCAACAACATCGCCAAGCATACCGCTCTCCGAAGAAAAAGAAGTGCCAGAGCCAGCGTCAGTCACACGCATTTTCCCTTTCAGCTCCACACAAATACGTTCTGCCATTTTTTTGCCTAACCCTTGCACAGACGATAAGTACACACTATCGCCCCGACCAATGGCAGATTGAATATCTGAAATAGATCCTAAAGACAACACATGTAAGGCACTTTTAGGGCCAATCCCCTTCACTCCTAACAACAGCATAAAAAATGCTCGCTCTTCTTTGGACTCAAATCCGTACAAATCTTGCCCTTGGTCTGATACTTTAAAATAGGTATACACGGATACGTTTTGGCCTATCGAATAGGCTGCCATTTGTAAGTGACTCATGGAAACTAAATAGCCGACACCACCAGGTGTGGTGACCACAACTCCGTGCGGTTCTTTGTCCGAAATCACACCAGTGAGAGAAAATATCATACACTTACGATTGCAAATAATTGACCAATGTCTCTACCCCAAACCCATTCGCGCCACCACGAATATATGATTTTCCTTTCTCTTTAAAATAGCACGAAGACATATCAATATGTGCCCATGGGTAGGGCGTTTCACCCTCATCATTACGCGTAAAAAATTGCAAAAATGCAGCGCCAGTACTCGCACCACCATACCCAGAACCACCCACATTGCCGGCATTTTTAATATCAGCAATATCACAATTCATGGCAGAAGAAAATTCTTCACCGAGTGGCAATTGCCACAACAGTTCTCCACATTCTTCCCCTGCCATACGCAATCGATCAATAAGTACTTGATCTGTCCCTAAAACCCCTGATCGTTCATTACCAAGAGCCACCATACACGCGCCCGTGAGGGTCGCTAAATCAATCACTACTTTTGGTGTGTACTTTTTATTTGCATAACAAATCGCATCAGCCAAAATAAGACGGCCTTCGGCATCGGTGTTATCAACCAATACGCTTTTGCCATTCATGGCAATTAAAATATCATCTGGGCGGTACGATGATCCACTCGGCATATTTTCACAGGCAGGAATAAGACCAACAATATGTTTTTTTATGTTGAGTGCTGCAGCAGCCTGAATAGCCCCAAGCACTGTAGCTCCGCCCAACATATCAAATTTCATGTCAATCATGTAGTTGGCGGGCTTGAGCGATAATCCACCAGAATCGTAGGTAATACCCTTACCAATCAACACAACCGGCTTTTCAGATTTTTTGCTGCCAACATATTCCACAATAATAAATTTGGGTTCTTCGGCCGAGCCTTGTGATACGCCGAGTAAACACCCCATGCCTAATTTTTTCATTTCTGGCCGAGAAAAAATACGGCACGTAACGCTGGGGAATTTTTTTGCAAGGCTCTGCGCTTGTTTTGATAAATAGGTTGGTGTCATGGTCGTTGGGGTAGTGTTCCCCAAGTCTCGTGTCCAATTCATTGCGTCTGCAATTGACGTGCCTTCTTCTACGCTCTTCAGCCACATCTTTTTTTCTTTTGAGGAGAAAGAGGTGATGAGGTCAATTTTTTCTATTCGAGTAATTTGTGCACTTTTTTCTCTATGCACATCAAAACCATAGGCGGCAGCACTCGTCCCAATTACAGCCCCACGTGCCGTATTCTTGGTGCCAAGCACTATACGAACTTCCTCAGGAATAACAACACCAAGATGCACGGATTTTTTTTGTTGTGCAGCAATGACAGCGGAGCCTAACGATTGCTTCCATGTTCGTACCGAAAGCCCATTTGTTTTGCCTAATCCCACCAAAATAATGCGGCCAATGTTTGCGGTGGTTGGATACAGTAGAGTCATTTGACCTTTTTTTCCTTCAAAATCTTTTTGCTCAATCACCGATTGCAACATGCCACCAGCGTGTGTATTCCAAAAAGAAAAAAATGTACTATCAAAAGAATCTTCTGTGAACGGGATAATAAGAGTAGACATTTTTTGAGCCTCCGAAACGGTTGCGTAACGAATCATATCAATCGTGTGTTAAAAAATAATGCGAATATAAAGCTATTGTACGATATCGGCATGGGCGAGTCAATAAAAAAAGACCGATAGTAGATCGATCTTTTTTCAATTTTTTTGGGGGGCACATAAAAATACACTGCCCAAGAAAACGTCTCACGTTTTCCCCCCTTTGATAACAGCCAAAGTCATTGTGGGAATTATCGCACGAATTTTTTGTTTGGCAATTTCGAGAGTCGTATTGCCCGCAGAGACTTCTAAAGATAAGTCAGCCAAGACGGTGGTAAACACCTCCTGCTTGCCAGGCAAAAAAATTCGCCCATTCGACAGTTTCAATCCCAGATCAAGCAATCGTTTTGCTTCATCGACAGACATGGCAATTCTCCCGTGCATGTGTAGTTGTGCCGCCCCTCACGGTATAGAAAAACGCCTCTTTTGTCAAACAAAAAGTACCCCGACTGATGTCGGGGTACTTTTGAATAATGGGTGGAGGGGGCACTTGAAAGGCGGCCCCGGAAAAGCCTTGAAACAAATTCAGCACACTTCCTCCCGAGAAAAAAGGAGCTGCTTGGCTTCTTCGAGCGAATAGGTACCGCTGCGAATATCCCCTGCCAAAGCAGCCGCCCGAGTACCCAGAACACGCTGCTCTGTTCCGTTTTCTCGCGTGCGCTCCGCAATTTGTTGCGTCGCCCACTGAAGAAAATAATTCGCACTTTGTGAGGAATTCATGAGGATTCTCCTTTTGCGTGAGGGTGAGTGCTTTATATAAGAAAAAAATATTTTTGTCAACAAAAAAACAACGAGACTTTGAGACTCTTGGCATGAATAAGCACAGCCCAGATACGTTCCAGATATCATTACACGATCTTCGTCACAACCAAACTCACACTCTCTCCACCCACATCCACACTGGTTCCGCCAGAACCAACAACAATTTCTTTGGCCAGAACCTGCTTTGCTAACTCACCCGCATATGTTTCAAATACCGACAAAAGAAGTGGTGACTCTGTGTGATATTCCACCACCACAGTGTCATCAATGGTTAATCCATGGTCTTTTCTCATCATATTCACAGCACGAACCAACTCTCGAAGCACGCCTTCTTTTTGGAGTTCCGGAGTAATGGTAGTGTATAAATAACTCACCTCTTCTTGCCCAACAGCCACCCAATCATCACTCGTTGGCGTACCCGCTTCTTCTACCGTTGAAATGGTTTTTACATTTAATTCATCTTGCACTAATGCTATGTAATCACTTGATAATGCCATGCCTTGTGCCAAGCGAAGTTCACCCAAAATTTGTCGTACTTTGAGCCCTTTTGCTGCACGGGTAGAAAGTCCTAGAGAAACTAAATCTCTTGTGCGTTGCATGGATGATAAGACATCTTCTTGAAGCAGTGCAGCATCTACGTTAGGCCACTCTGTTAAATGAACACTTGTTTCGTCACTCCCCTGTTTCACAGACAAAAATATTTTTTCGGCCAAAAATGGTGCAAATGGTGCCAACAGTTGTGATGTCGTAAACAATACTTGGCGAAGTGTTTGAAGCGCGGCTTGTTTATCGGCCTCAGTCGTTAACCCTTTAAAGCGATCACGGCTGCGACGAACATACCATTGCGATACGTCTGAAACAAAATCAAACAGTGGTCGAACAGCCTCGGCCAATCGATAGGCATTCATTTCATGTGTCACCTCGCCAACCACTTGTTGCAGTCGTGCCAAAATCCATGTGTCGAG
>JAGOTR010000028.1:0-4838 GCA_018061685.1 Candidatus Magasanikiibacteriota bacterium | reverse complement strand
GTTGCGTAGTTTAAAAGTGGTGTGTCACAGCGCCAGCAGTGTGGGTAGCTGTGTTCATATTTTTTCTTAGAAAATAATTTGCCGTTGTGTGCGAGCCATTTTACAATTTCTACGTCCGTGGCAGTATGGTCTTCACTTGGCTTCACATGCATGCCAGCAAAATCAGTAACAGCGTCAATAAATTTACCATCCATGCCAACGTGCTGAATAAAAGGAACGTTTTCTTTTTTAAACACTTCATAATCATCGGTTCCAAATGCTGGTGCCAAGTGAACAATTCCCGTCCCATCTTCAGTCGTCACAAAATCAGCGGCTACAACACGAAAAGAATTTTGACTGTTTGCAAAATAGGGGAAAAGTGGTTCGTACGTAAGACCAACTAAATCTGTCCCTGTATATTCAGAAACAACACTATACGTTTTCCCTTCAAAATTCTTCTCGACTAAATCTTTTGCAAGAATATAATTTTTTTCTTCTGAGGAAACGCATACATATGTTAGCTTTAATCCAACCGCCAACAACACATTCCCTGGCAATGTCCAAGGGGTTGTTGTCCAAGCAAGAAAATAGACATCGCCTTCTACAGAAAAAGGATGATTGCCCGTGACTTTAAATTGAGCCGTCACAGACACATCTTTAATATCTTTATACCCTTCACTCACCTCTTGTTGCGACAGTGTGGTTTCACATCTCGGACAAATATGCATGGGTCGATATCCTTCGTATACCAATTGTTTTTCCCATAATTGCTTAAACACCCACCACACCGATTCCATATATCCCAAATCCATGGTGCGATATGCATGCTCCATGTCTACCCACCGGCCAAGTCGATGAATAGTTTTTTGCCATTCACCAACATAGCTCAAAACTTTCGATCGGCAGAGTTCGTTAAATTTTTCCACGCCCAATTCTTCAATGTCTTTTTTACTTTTTGTGCCCAATTCTTTTTCCACAATATTTTCAATTGGGAGTCCATGGCAATCCCACCCCCACACACGCTCCACACGTTTGCCCTGCATGGTAAAGTAGCGTGGTACCACATCTTTCATCACACTTGCCACAATATGACCATAGTGAGGCAGGCCTGTTGCAAACGGCGGGCCATCATAAAATACATAGGGTTCGTTTTTCGGGCGTTCAGTCACTGATCGCTCAAAAATGTTTTCTTTGTCCCAAAATGCAAGAATGTCTTTTTCGTTGTGTGAGGCGTTGTATGGCATAGAAAAAATAAAAATAAAAAAAACCACTTGGTTGTGTGAGAATCCCGATTGCTATCAGGGTGGTACCACCTCACTTCCAAAAATGGCGCTTATATTCCGCTATAACGGGCGTTCCCGATCGGGTCTACTTTTTCATTTTTTTATCAATGAAATTTTTTCCGATAGCATGATCTAGATGGTGTCCAGATACTTTTTGAGTGATAACTCAAAAATAATGCTTGGTATTGTAATTCAATAGTAAATATTTTTTGCTTAGTTGTCAATAGAAAAAAACCAAACACTGATAATTAAAAAACACACCTTGTACTAAAGATGTGTTTTTTGTTTGTGTCAATTGTTCCCCCACCAATTGACACGATTTTTCACCACCGACTACGTACGAAAAAAGCCAAACACTACCCCACACGGACGATGTGTCGCAGATACAGCACGAACAGAGTGCTGCGATAGGTGCATCCAAGATAGCTTGAACCGTTCACGAGCACGGAAAATGGTATTCGGGGCAAATCGGAACAAGGCTCCGCGCAAAAACAAAGGCCCCGAAGGGGTTCCGCTATGAAACGTCCGATTCTCTGGGTCTGGGAAGATACCAGTATATCCCGACCCAATCACCATACCCCCCACGTCCCAAAAAGGACGATCGAAAGCAGGTCCGCCGCTCGCAATGTTCATTCGGCGGATGGTACGAGGATCTCGGGGTACCCATGTGGGGTACATTCCAGCCACCACCAGATATTCTATACCTGAGTCATCCCACAAAGTACGCATATCGGCAAACGCCGTCGCAATGTGGGTGCTCCCAAGCCGATGTACCTGGTCTGGCGGCAAAAAGAGTGTGCGAACAAACGAATTTTCTGCCGTTCGATGAGCCACGTCTGCCGTGAGCAAAAGAAGCATAAGCGCAGGAAATGATTGGGGAGGAACACCCACAGGAGGATCTCGTTCAGTGAGAATTCGTCCACCCTTGAGTTCTTCCTGATTTTTTTCTTTCAGTTCAGTTACCAACCGAGAAAAATTCGGAGTGCTCATAAAAAGTCTCCTTTCAAGAGAGGTGGTGAGCATAATAAATTCAATCAAAATGTATAAAAAAAAGCAAGTCCAACAACACCCATATACTCACATTGACAAAATACAAAACAATAGATACTATTTCGTGTCTTTTCTTAAAAAAGACACTATTCACAACCAAAGGGGGAATCCTCATGCAAGAAATATTCATTGTTCTTTGTATTATCGCCGCTCTTGTGGCGAGCACGGCGGCAGTGCATCTTCCACCACCCATCCTCATGGCTATTCAGGTGTTTGCCGGTATTTTTACCGTATACCACGCAATAGAAAGAAAAAAATGGCACAAAGATCTGCAGGATAGCCCCTGCACCCATTGTGGCGAAAAAAATGTATATTTCAAAATTGATCCCATTCCAGGTGGTGGATACCACACCTACAAGTGTTTCTCATGCAAACACATCAACTAGACGAATCGACTCAAACGCCAAAAAGCGTTCCCACCAACCGATTCGTCTCCTCCAAAAAGTCGCTGAATTATTTCGGCGATTTTTTAATATTAAAATATATATTTTTTTATGTCACTCCGAGCGGAGCGCAGCGGAGTCGAGGAGTTCAGTATCGTATTACGTTCCTAAACTCCTCGACTTCAGTCGGCTGAGGCCTCCTTTCGCTCGGAGTGACACGGTATAACAATTTGAATATACAAAAATCCCAAACCCATGCTACAATACGAATAATCAAATACACCATTCATCGTATTACCAATAATCCATATGTACACAGGCCCACTCTACATCGCATCCGACCATGGCGGATACCAACTCAAAAAACGCTTGGTTCGCTATATTGAAAACGAACTCAAACGAGATATTACCGATCTTGGCCCGCATGAATATGTAGAAACAGATGACTACCCAGACTTTGCCATTCCACTCGCCCAAAAAGTACAAGAAACTGGGGGCAGAGGTATTGTGATTTGTAAAAATGGTGTAGGAGTATGTATTGCAGCAAATAAAATTTCGGGGGTTCGCTGTGGGCAAGGGTACAATATCGAAGTAGGGCAAAGCATGATTGAGCATGACAATACCAATGTGATTAGTCTCGCAGCAAAAGCGCTCTCAGAAGATCATGCCATGGCCATTATCAATGCCTGGCTTTCTACAGAATTTAAAGGCGAAGAGCGGCATGTGCGCCGACTTGGCAAAATTCAAGCAGTAGAATCGTAAAACAAATAAAAAAATTCTCACCAATCATTGATGAGAATTTTTTTTGAACCAACCGCGGGGAGGGGGTACGACTGAGGCGTACGGGTGCGGTTGGTTTACTACAGCCATCGTGAGCGATCTGCTTCATCTGGGGTACATACTGGGCATATCCAAAGGAAATCCCCATTGGGGAGGTACTTCCGTGAGGGGTGTACCCAATTACGACAACGAGGGCATTCCTTATAGTCTGCACTATTGTTGTGTGTATCATCGACGTCTGGGATACGCCGCTTGCGGCTTACCAAGACGAAAATGATCTTCAAAACGAGAACAAGAGCAGCGAACGCCCGGCAGATCATCCAGGCACCAATGGCAATGAACACAATTGCAATGAACAAACCCACAATGATGGGCATGACACCCCCCTCTTTCCGTTAGTAGTTACAGTTTATCGATGCCGTATGTCGTATCATCGTCAATCCGAACGTACAGCATGCCATTTTCGAATTTGTAATACGCAACTCCTCGAGAACCTTTACAGTGATGGCAGGAAAGCGTCATGTCGACACATTCCTCGTTTCGCTCGACTTCGCGAATACGAATCCGACGACAGCCGCAAGTACCGCAGGGACGATCCTGAACGTAGATCAGCGCTGGCATGCGCTTTCGCTTGTTCAACCAAGTTCGAATGCCTCCAAACATCGGAAACCTCCTTCTGTCTCTATGAAAGAAAAGACCTGCTACTCTAAGGAAACATACCCCTTTTGTCAAGAGATACACCCCATGCTATACTTTTATGACTTTACTTCCGATGAAAAGTCAATTCTGCCCGTATGACACACACCATAGCAATCATCCCATCCCTCCTCGTTTCGACAGAACAGGAATTTATCCAAAAATATCGTGGATTAGACGGCTCGGTTGATTGCATTCAGCTCGATATTGCCGATGGCATATTTGTACCCAATACCACCTGGCGAAATCCTGCTGTAATACAAAAAGAAGTCATTGGCACCGATGTAGAATTGCACTTAATGGTCAACAATCCATTAGAAGAATTAGAACAATGGCGTGTTGTATCGCAAGTAAAACGCATCCTCGTCCATTACGAATGCGGGAATTTTGAAACTATTTTTGAAAAATTAGCAACCTATGGCTGGCAAGTCGGTATTGCCATAAATCCAGACACTCCCATTTCCGTATTAGAACCCTATATTCCACACATCCAAGCAGTGCTCATTATGAGCGTTATACCCGGTAAACAAGGCCAACCCTTTATTCCAGCTGTACTTGAAAAAATATCAACACTCCGAAACCAACACCCGAACTTGTTTATTGAAATAGATGGAGCGGTGAACACCACCACCCTCCCCGCAATCATTGCCTCAGGCGTCAACGCCAT
>JAGOTR010000027.1:2353-11957 GCA_018061685.1 Candidatus Magasanikiibacteriota bacterium | reverse complement strand
ATGGTGATGAACTATTTTAAAGTATTTGGACTCACAAACTATTGGTTCCGTCTTTCACGTTGGAGTGCAGAACATACAGAAAAATATATTAACGAACCAGAAAATTGGGAATACTCAGAAGGGGTGCTCAGAGACGTATTGCAAGAAATGAATGTGCCGTTTAAAGAAGCAATTGACGAGGCTGCCTTTTATGGACCAAAAGTTGATGTTCAATTTACTTCGGCTATTGGAAGAGAAGAAACCATGTCTACGATTCAACTCGACTTTGCTGCCAAAAAAAGATTTGGGTTAAGTTATGTTGATGAAGAAGGAAAACAAAACGAAGAAGTATTTGTGATTCACCGTGCGCCACTCTCTACCCACGAACGGTTTACTGCGTTTTTAATTGAACACTACGCTGGTGTGTGGCCAGTGTGGCTTGCACCAGTCCAAGTAGCACTCTTGCCTGTGTCGAGTGAAAAACATTTGGCAGGTACACAGGCCTTGGCACAAGAATTTGAAGATGCTGGTATTCGTGTGTCTATCGACGCAGCCGATGAAACCGTGGGTAAAAAAATTCGCAATGCCACACAAACAAAAGTACCCTATGTGCTGGTAGTAGGGGATAAAGAATTGAGTGGCGAAGACATGATGGTGCGGGTGCGTGGGCAGGAGGAGCAGGTAAGTATGAGTAAACAGGCGTTTATTGAGAGAGTACGAATGGAGATTCAAGAAAAAAAATAACAAAAACAAAAAACTCCCGATTATATCGGGAGTTTTTTTACCAGTCTGATTATTTCATTTCTGTTGGTTTTTCTGTTACCAAGTTATTCGCTTGTTTTGGTGAAATGGCAAACACTCTTCTTGGGCTTTGTTTTGCTTTCAATTGAATAGATCCTTCTGGAGCTGCGCGGCGTTGTATACCGTCTATTACATCAGCTGGTTTGTATTCAATTACTACTTCATATTCTTTCCATACGCCACTTTGCGTTTTATACCATACGGTTTGTCCCGCTTCATATTTTTTGCCACCAAACAACACTTCGTTTGGAGCCACTGATTCTACTGTTTGTTCAGTTTTTTGCAGAGAAGCTTCTGGTTTTTCACTGTGCATCACATATACACCTAAATTCCCCACTTCATCAGTTTTTAACTCTACTACACTGCCAGGCAAAAATGTTTCCCCTTTTTTAAAGTTTATGCCATCTTTGTCTATAACAACACCATTACTTTCTAATTGTTTACGCAGCCAGTTTTTTTGTATTTGGTCATCATTGAGTTTTTCCATTGCTTTACCACCATTTTTTCTTGCATAATTTACCACTTGCTGTGCAATTTTTTCGTCAGCCAAAAATTCTTTGAGTATGCCAATAAACGTATCTTTTGCTTTCACAATACGAGTTTTTTCTACTGTTTGGAGTTCTGCTTCAATGCCTCCTACTGCATGTTCTAATGTAATGACAGGGCCTTCAGGCGTAAATGCGAGTGCATATGTATCGCCGGCAAATACGTGTGTACCACGCGTGTAGGCGTTTGTCTTTGGGTTCACCCCGTTATTTTTTAATTGTTCGTTTTCCCATTCACTCAATATCTTTTTTGGATCAGCACTAGGATATTTTTCGGCTAACGCATTCATGACTTTTTCTCGGCCTCCGTTCGATAATAAAAATGCAAATGCGTTTAAAACGCCATCACCGCTTTTTAGGGTATAGGTTTTTTCAATGGTGGATTTTTTTGTTATTTCAGGGGCATCTATTTTTGGTATGATCTCAATCTCTTTTTCCGGTCGAGGATGCGTTTCTTGTGAAAAACTACCAGCTTGTTTCTTTGGGGTAATTTCTTCTGGCATGCTCATGGCGTTAGCATCCCGAGCATCAATTTGTCGAGGTGCAGAAAGATTTTCTTCTGACGAATTTTGTGCAGGAGAAAATACATCTTCTTTTGCGGAATTTTGTGCTTCTTGTGTTACGCCCCCCATACTTCCTGTCATTGGAGCTGCTTCGGTTCCTATTTTTTTCTGGAGTGATCCTCTCGAATTAGTATCAAATCTTTTCGCCATCGCTTCACGACCAGCCTCCTCAATATCTGCTTGGTTTTGTTGATTTATTTTGTTCGTTTTTTCGGTCAAGGTTTGTTGAAATAATTGTTGCCCTTGTATTTGTCGTTCATCTTGCTCACGTTGCTCACGAGCTGCTTGTTCTTGTTGATTTGCTTCGTTCGTTCTTTGGTCGAGGATTTGTTGTAACAGTTGTTGATTTTGTATTTGTACTTCATGAGATACATTTTTGGCAATACCAGGCTTGGTATCTTCTGCTGTGCCTTGAATTGCTTCTACCGTTTTGCCTATACCAAATGTGGCGAGCAAGCTAAATGCTGCTGCTTTTATTCCACCAAAAAGTGTTTTTTTGCGAGGAGTGGTTGTTGTTGGGGGTACTGAAACAACGGCTTGTATATCAGCCACATTCAATTCTGTTGTGGCTTCAGCACTTGCCTGTTGTGACAGGAGTTTCTCTGTTAATGTTTGTTTTTCCCGTATTGCCTTGGCAGCTCTATTTACAATAATGTTTCTTTCTGCTCTTGGATTATTTTCTAAATAATTCAAAATAGTTTGTAAATCAGCCTCGGTTGGAGATTGAATACCTCTTGTATCCAGTAATTCTAAAACCGTAGCCGCGAGAGCTTCTCTTGGAGATATTTCTATCGGTGCTGCTGCAGGTATTTCAGGAGTGTTTCTTGTTGTCGACACCGCAACTTCTTTGGCAGGTCTCGGTGGTTCACTCACAGGAGTTCTTCTACGGGGTAATCTACCAATAAGACGAGGTTGCTTGGGTATCTCTTGTGGTGGTGGTTCACTTTTGTCTAGCTCAGCTTCCCAATTCCAGTCGGAAATTTCTGTTTTGGGTTCACCAGCCGATGTTGCGTCGGCGTCTTCAATATCTGCATATCGCAACGCTTCAATTTTTGCTTGTATTGCTGCAATTTTCTCTTCTAATTCTTTTCCCGCTCGAATAGCTTTTCTTTTTTCATTTGCTCGAGTCAATTTTGCATCTCGCAACAAGTCACTCCTACGGAGACTGGTCAGTTCTTTGTACAGATCTTCGGGGAGTGCTTCACCCGTATCAGAAACGATGTCTATTGCTAATTGATCAAGATCATTGAGTGCTTGATCAAAACGATGGGGTTGCTTTGGTTTTCTCTCGCGAGCTTTGGGTACGTCTGCTACCGCGGCGACTGGGTTTTTTGCATGTTCAATTGTTGCTTTTGCTGCCTCTAATTTCAGGGCAAGTGCTCGTTTTTTTGCTTCAGTTTGCTGTTCTGGTGCTAGTGCCTGAAATGCTAAAGCAGCCGGTTGTAACACGTCTAAAGATTGCTGGGCTGCTTCCGATATGCGGGTATCATTTGTAGCCTGTAAACTATTTAATTCATCAATAACATTTGGTATTTGTTCGAGTACTTTTTTTATATCAATAGGTGGTTCTAGTCGAATTTCTGGATTAGTTGACATATGGCTACAAAACAGAAGTAAAGAAGAAAATATATTTTTTAGTATACTATACTTTTGGGTGTATTTACAACAAAATCCTGCTCTGGAGCAGGATTTTTTGGTTGTTATTCTTTTGTCAAAGCACCATTTTGTTTCTGATTGATCTGTTCAATCATTATTAACATAGTCCAATACAGAGACTATTTTCTCCCAAAAAGGCGAGAGAAAAAGCCTTTTTGTGGTTCAGGAAGTCGGGCACTGGTTACCTGTGGAGTTGGTAACGACTCGAATCTTGTTTGCAATTCATCAACGAGGGCTTGAAATACTGGCTCAGAAGATGCCTGTCTTTTCCACGGGAATAGAGGTTGTCGTGTTATGTGACCTTTACTGTCTATTTCAAATCCAGGATATCGATTTGCGATAAATTCTTGAATTTTTTTTGAGGGTATTTTTTCTAATGCACCGAACTGTGCTTCAGCAGCACGTCGATATTGACCCATTTGTTCGTCCCTGTGTGTATTGGGTGTTGTTTTTTTTGATTTTGTCGCTTCTATACGTTTTTCTGATTCTTTTCTTGCAAATGCCTCATCTTCTCTTAATGCTTTCTGCGATCGGCGTTCAATAATAGGAGTAATTTCATCTGTTGTATCATCACTATCCCAAGTAACACCGGCTATTTTTTTGTTCATTCTGGTTACTTCATCCGCTTCAACTCTTCTGCGTACTTCTTTTGATTCTTCCGGAGTTAATCCTTGATTTGGATCCCGCCTTACGGCGTCTACTGACATATATCTATCAAATTCTTTCTTTTGTTCTGTGCGTCTTTCTTGTTCTGCCAATGCTTGTCCTGGTCTTCTCCTAGGCTCTTCATGTTTAAAAAGATGTGCATGTTTTTTTATTCCCACAGCTCTTTTTGAAAATTGATTATACATGTATTGCATATATGAAGTGGTTATTTTCTACGAAATAATTTTTGAAAAAATCCAGGTTTCTTTTTTGCATCTTGTTGCCGATTCACGGCTCTCTCTTGAAGCGTTTGTACAAATACATCTGGCTTTGGCAGTGGTTCTTTTTGCCGAGTAAAGCGTTCAATCATGACAAGTATTTCGTCAAAAGAAAATCCTCCAAATGTTTCTGCTGCTTGTATGCAATCTAAGGCACTTGTCATGTCTTTGTTTGAAACGCCTATTTTTTCTAATTCTTTTATTGCCATTGCGTCTTTTTGGAGTTCTTTGTCAAGCGTGACGGACTTTTCTGGCATGCGGTCTATTGTTTTTTTTATGGTAGAAATGTTTGTTGCGTCTTTTTGGGTTGCTCGTGCCACTTCTTCTCTGTGCCAAGCGGCATATTTGGCATCTTGTGCCGTGGTCTCGGCAAATTGTATGCCTTCTTTTTCTGCTTGCATGGCTTGGTGTAATAATTCTGTTGCAGAGGCTTTGGCCATATCTATGCCTCGTGGGGTGACAGTTTCTTTAAAAAAAAGAGCTCCCCCAACCAATGGGCGGCTCTTTGTTTGGGCGATGTATGTGTGTGCAAAGCAGGCATTCATAAAAGTAGGTTGTATACACTTAATATAGCATAATTAGCCTCTTTTAAAAAGTTGTGTGACTCGAGAAAATAGGCCTGATATGCCTTTTGGTCGACGAGCTTGTACAGGGTTTGGTATTTCTGTTGAAATTCCTGTTGATCCTTGTGCTGGACGAGTTTCTGGAATTTTGTCAACAACCTCTAATAACGCGTTTCTTGCTTCGTCAATTCTTTGTTTCCGTTCTTGTTGTAATTTTGTCTCACCTTCTTTTTGTAATGCTTCATAGGCTGTTTTCCCTAAGATCTCTCTTGCGTCTTGCTCGCGGTAGGCTTGTTCTTTTTTACCCATACCAAAAAGGGTTCCTGTACTATCGTAGATGGGTTCTGCCTGTTTTGGATCTAAAAATGTTTTTCTGTCGAGAGACAAACGATCTTTCATATCTCTCACCTCAGGCAGGTGTATTTCTTCTATATCTTTTTCATCTAATTGTTCTACCTTCTTTTTTCTGTCAAGAGCGAAACGATCTTTCATGTCTCTTACATCAGGTAGGTGTACTTCTTCTATATCTGCTTCATTTAATTTATGGACGGTTTCTTCTTCATCTAGCTCGTTTACCTCGGCTTCTCGTAAAAAAGAAACCTCTGGTTTAGGTATGTTTAATTTTTTTCTATCACGAGCGAGGCGGTCTTCCATTTCGGCCGCAGAAGCTAAATATGGTTGACCGGGCGCTTCTCTGTATAAGACTTTTTTATTTTTTTGAAAAAAATGCGCGTTGAAACGAGTAATTGGTCGTGCCATACCTAATATGTGATAAAAAAAGTAAAATATGTGCTTAGTATAGCACAAAAAACGGCTTTTGTCAATGTATGAATTAATATTTTTTAGCTTAAATAAGCAAAATTTGTTAATTTTCACGCTTCTGTTCACCCTTGACGTGCTTGGGGTTATCTTTTATACTAGCAATGCTTATTTTGTGTCTGTGGTTTAAAAAAGTGCTTAAATAAGCAAAAAAATAATGTTTTTTGAAAAAAGGAGGCCTCGCGTTCTTTTTTCTTCATGCTAATTAATACTCTCTATTTATTCGTTTGCTTTACCATGCCTACGTCCCCCAAGAGCAATCTTCCTAAAGTAATTATTATTAGCGGGCCAACAGCTTCAGGAAAAACTGAATGGAGTTTACAATTGGCAAAAAAATACAATGGAGAAATCATTTCTGCTGATTCTCGGCAAGTATATAAAAAAATGACGATTGGAACAGCCAAAACCCCTGGCGAGTGGCAATGGCGAGCAAATTGGAAAGGACTCCGGCATTCGTATTTTGTTGATAACATTCCACATCATCTCATTGATATTGTTGATCCGGGGAGTCGATTTACGGTCGCCGAATTTAGAGATAAAGCCGTGAAGTATATTAAACTTGCGTATCAAAATAAAACAGTGCCACTTGTTGTGGGTGGTACCGGATTATATATTGATGCATTGGTACAAAATTTATCTATTCCTCGTATTGCGCCAAATAAAAAATTACGAAACAGTTTAGAAGAAAAATCAAAAGAAGAGTTATTGCAGCTACTCAAAACTTTGGATCCGACTGCTGCGGCAACTATTGATGTACATAATCCACGTCGAGTTATTCGTGCTCTCGAAGTGTGTATTTTAACGGGCAGTGAATTTTCTGCGCAAAAAAAGAAAGGCGATAGTATGTTTGATTTTTTGCATATTGGCGTATCTGTGCCTCGTGATGTGTTGTATGATCGTATTAACAAACGAGTCGACAGTATGGTGCAAGAGGGTATTGTAAAAGAAATTGAATTATTACTCAAACAAAAATATAGTTGGGATTTACCGAGTATGAGTGGTATTGGTTATCGACAATTTAAAGAATTTTTTGAAGGAAAAATTTCTTTAGACGATGCAGTGCAGTTACTCAAACGAGATACTCGTCGATACGCAAGACGTCAATTAACGTGGTTTCGAAGAAATAAAGATATTAAATGGTGTGAAACGTATGAAGAGGTAGAAGCTTTGGTTGATGCCTTTTTGGCAGAAAAAAAAGCATAAACAGAGACTTGTTCCTAACAGCCAGAGTGTGCTATTCTTTCTGAGAGAAAGAGTATTTCTCATCATCATGTTTGTATGTCTCCTACTAATTTACCTCCTATATTACCAACCAGTGCGTCTTCTTCGCCTTCACGACCTTCTGTTTCGGGTGGTTGGGGGCATGCACAAGATTTGTCTGTTTCACAATTGCAACAAAAAAAAGATCGAGATGCTGCGAGAACGTCGATTGGCAGAGTTATTCAACAAGACGGTGACATGACACCGAGTACGTCAATTAGCCATCCTGCGGGTGTAGGGGCAACTGCCCAAACGTCTATTTTTTCGGCACCTAAAGACACTGTTGCTTTGGGAGCAACGCAGGGAGAACAAGATGCTTCAGATGATCGTCGGTATAATTACATGCAACGGTTAATTCGAGCCAAGCGTGCACAAATGCGTGCTACCCTTCAATCGCCCGATGAAGCTTCGCCTACGCAGCATACACCTACTTTGGAGGTAAAAACGGGAAAGGCGTTAAAGCGGACCGGCTTGGGTGGGTTGCATAAGCGGCTAGGAAAAATGTATAAAGAAAATAAAACACGATTTAAAAATTTATCTTCGGGAGATAAAAAATTATTTGAAGACATGGTTGCTTCTCGTGCGAAAAAAAAATCTGTTGGCTCTGATTTTCGATATACCGAACGCCGAGATATGAAGCATACAATAGAACAATCGAGAAAAAAAGGTATTATTTCAAAATCAGACGCAGAAGATTTTAAAGGACTTATTGATACATTAAAAAAGCCACCAAGTAATTAGGCAAAAAAATGTTTCTTCAATAATTTTTTATAATAAAAAGCTCCGACATCTTATCGGAGCTTTTTTATTATTCTTTATATAAGTGAGGGTTTGCTACTCTGTCATACGCTGGTTCAATATGTTGTTGCATCACTTCATATGACCAAAAATGTGTAAAAATGTCTCGTATTTTTTTTCTTACTTCACTTTCAAATAGGTATTGTTTTTCGCGAGAGCCTGGGGTAATAGCTTGTAAAAATTTCGTGCCAAAACTTGGATTGAGTCTTTTTTCCCATTCTGTAATATTTTTTTCAAGTTCTGCAATTTTTGTATCAATAGCTTCTCTGACACGTACAATAGATTCTCCTGATTTTGAATTTAATGTTGATTGAAATTCTCTGAGGAGGGTAATATGTTGTTGTGCCTGTTCTGTTAAAGAAATTTGAGTATTGTAACCAATGCGTACCATGTCATCGCTTAATTGTTGTGCATTTGTCAATATCGTTGCCCATTCGGTATATTCCATTTTTTTTCTTTGCTCCGCAAGAGCATCTTCCTGTTTTTTTGACGTCGGATCGCTGGTATCTTTTTTGTTTTGTGTGCGTGGTTCTTTTTTTCTCAGAAGAGTTTCGGCTTTTTTTCTTCCTGTTTCTAACACAGCTTCATCTTCTGCATTGCGTCGTTTATCCGCGGTTAATATATCACCATATAACCCGTCTACTTTGTGTTGTATTTGTCTAAAGGTTGATCCTTGTTCTTCGAGATATTGTTGATACACCTGCTCAAGCCCACCGAGCATTTCAAGCACGGAGGAACTTTTTTTTGAACCTAGTCCCATTGTAGCTTCTAATTTTTTCGCCATGCGTATAGATGTTCTGAACATTGATTCACCGGAATCGAGCCCCCTGTGAGCGTAAAATAATGGTGATTGTTGTCCAATGGATTGTTTGAGAGAGGTGAGAGCTATTTCTTTCAGAGCCTGTTTTGTCACGCCAGGTGGAAGTTGAGTTTCTTCATCACTTATACCATACTTTAATCTCTCTTTGGTTTGCCTTTTCCCCTCTTCAGAAATAGCATCTGGATTTTGTTCATCCATGATCCCCATTATCTCGTACTCAGGAGTTTTTGGTTTTTTGCCGGCAGGGAAAAATTTTTCTTCCCAAGAATCGTTTGTTTTTAATTTTTCACGTCCAAACGTTATTTCGTAACTAAAGCCCACGGCAGTGAGTGTGAGTTGCATTTGCCACGTATGTATTGGGTGAGGGTGTATTTCTACTTTTATATTTCTCCTTTCTATCAACTCAAGTGTTTCTGGTGGTAAATTTTTCCCACAAATAGTTTCAATGGCTGCGTGTAATGATGGATTCGAACCCACGCTTTTATCAAGAGGAAGGATTTGATTTGATTTGATGGAATGGTTTCGAGGTGTCCCATGAGAATACCAGCTTGTTTTAATAGGGTCTCGGATGATTGTTCGTGTCCTTCTGTTTCAGCCGATGGTTTGTTTTTATGTGTATCAATATCTGGTTGTTGTTCGTTTTCTGTATTTTTTTTTTTGCTACTTGTTTGGAATCGAGTTTTTTTGTAGCATCTAAAAATACACGTTCTTTCATAGTGTTTTTATTAAAGAAATAATAACATGATACGGATATAATACCGCTCAATGTGCCATCTGTACAGTGATTACATAATAAAAAACAGGGGATTACCCTGTTTTTATTTTTTTACTCTGTATCAACCATTTCTTTTTCACCTGCTTCACCTTTTTCTTCCGC
>JAGOTR010000027.1:0-2253 GCA_018061685.1 Candidatus Magasanikiibacteriota bacterium | reverse complement strand
CCTTGTTTTTGTACTTGAGATACAATGTGTTGAGCCAATGTTGTTTTTCCACTGGCTTCTGGCCCAAAAATTTCAATAATTCTCCCACGAGGTACCCCCTTTACCCCAAGGGCAATATCCATAGAGATACATCCGGTGGATACGGCATCTACATTACTTGCTTTTGCTTCACCAAATTTCATAATAGCGCCTTCACCATAGCGTTCTTTAATTTGGTCTATAGCACTTTGTGCTGCGGTTGATTTTGCTTTTTGTTCATCGGTTATTTTTGTTGCCATACGAATAGTCAATGTTACTCGTCGGTGACAGGAATACGACAAGACGGTGAGTAAAACGGGAGGGTACTTACATAAAAAGTAGATATAGAATACGAGTTTTTGGCATTGCTGTCAAACGACTCAATGGATAAAAATACGACGCGGTGAGGCGTCGTATGTTGGGGCATTTTTTTACATCTTTTGCTGCGGGGGCATTTGTTTTGGTGCGTCTTTCTCGAGCATGAAAACAATACCGATGATAATCAATATCAACCCAATAACTGGCAAGGCAGAAATAAATAATGTGAGAAAAGAAAGCACTACCGAGCTTCCTGTTGCACTTGAAATCATAGCCATACGTACGATCGCAAAGGCAATCATACTCACTGGCCACGAACAAACACCCAATATAATAAGCAAAATTCCTGTTTTTCTCTTTGTCATAGAGCAAAAAAATATTATTGACCGAGTGACAGTTCTTGATTTTTTTTGTAGACAATATGTCGAATCTCTTCGGTGGTTTTTCCGTGTTTCTTTTTTGCAGAAAATATAATGGTGTTCACCCCGTCGGAAAGGGGGATGTTGGTTTCAAAAAATCCATCTTCTTTGTGCATCACGGTTGTTCCATTGATGTGAATTTCAACTCCGGGGTCGGTTTTCCCTCGCACTATGGCTGTGCCTTGTTGCGTAATGCTTCCATTTTCGGGGGTGTAAATAGCGAGGTGTGGTGGATCAACAATGTGTTTTACTTGCAGTACCAAATATCCCACACAACCAACACAAATAAGCGCAATAACAGCGGTTTTTACCACGCTTGGCATATTGTGGAATGAGTGCGAATGTATTTTTTTTTGTTGCGTGTTTGCCGCCACTGGTTGTTTTTTTGATACAATTTCTTCGCACACAAATTGATTCACAAAATCTTGTGGAGCAATGCCGAGCGCTTTGAGGTATGAACGAATGAAATTTTTTTGATACAAGGTAGTAAATGGCAATGTATCAAATGCGCATGATTCAAGCGCTTGTATATGTTCACGACTCATGCGAATTTTTTGTGCCATATCACTTTGAGAAATACCTTTGGCTTCTCGGGCTTCTTTTAATCGAAAACACACTCGCTTGGTGGGGGTAAGTTGTGTTTGTGTGAGTTTCATGAAACTGGGGATTTAGATGTGTCTTTTTTTATTGCCCTAAAAAATTAGAGAATGCCACTTCTTATTGAACGAGGAGGATCTTGATCGTGTTCCTCTTCCTCCTCATCCTCATCTGTTTCTTCTGACATGTCAGTATTTTCCTCGTCATCAATTGCATCGGCATCTTCGTTTTCATCAGTCTCTTCATCATCAAATGTTTCTTCCTCAATAGCATCATCATTATCAGTCTCAATCTCATTCTCTTCCTCGTCTTTTTCTTCTTCACTCTCACCTTGAGGATAGGCATCTAAAAGTGGTTCCCTTTTTTCTCCCGATGTATAGGGTTGATGGGTAAACACATTGAGTGAACCACCACTATCGGTCGTGTGATTGATATCTGCTTCTGTAAGAAGAATTTCTCGTGGTTTTGCCCCATTTGCTGGCCCGATTACGCCGGCTTCTTCAAGCTCGTCTAAAATGCGTGCGGCACGAGCGTATCCAATTTTTAATTTTCGTTGTAAAAATGATGCACTCGCTTTTCCTGCATCGAGTATAGCTTGTTTGGATTCTTCGAGCAACGGATCTTGGTCATCGGGTGTGCCACCAAATAAATTCATGGTGCCTTTGTTTGCTGTTTTTTCAACAACAGAATCTTCGTACATAGGAGTACCGGATCCTTTTAAATATTCTGTAATTCGTTTTACTTCGTCTTCGGAAATAAATGCACCTTGCAAGCGCATGGGTTTTGATAAATCAGCTGTTTGAAACAACATGTCGCCACGACCAATCAATTTTTCAGCACCTTTCGTATCTAAAATAGTACGAGAATCGGTAAGTGACGCCACAGAAAAAGCAATACGTGC
>JAGOTR010000053.1 GCA_018061685.1 Candidatus Magasanikiibacteriota bacterium | reverse complement strand
GTCCTAAGGTAGCGAAATTCCTTGTCGGGTGAGTTCCGACCCGCACGAATGGCATAATGATGTGGAGACTGTCTTAACTATGTACTCGGCGAAAATGCAAGTGTCGTGAAGATGCGACGTACCCGCAGCTAGACGAAAAGACCCCATGAAGCTTTACTACAACTTGATATTGGCACATTACCTCACATGTTCAGCATAGGTGGGAGCCTCGGCAACAGTGAGATACCACCCTTGTGTTGTGATGTGCCTAATTTTGGTCCGTGAATCCGGATTAAAAGACAGTGTCTGGTGGGTAGTTTAACTGGGGCGGTTGCCTCCTAAATTGTAACGGAGGCGTTTACAAAGGTTGGCTTGGTCCGGATGGAAATCGGACTGGACGTGCAAACGCAAAAGCCAGCTTTACTGCAAGGGCTACCACCCGCGCAGTTGCGAAAGCAGAAGTTAGTGATCCGACCGTACGATATAGGACGGCGGAAGCTCAACGGATAAAAGTTACTCTGGGGATAACAGGCTGATCGCGCCCAAGCGTCCATAGCGACGGCGCGGTTTGGCACCTTAACATTATCGGGGTGCATATACAGTGATGTTTATCCAGATCTTTTCGTTTATTAGCAAAACAAATAAAGATAGAGACAATAAAAAATCGGCTTATAACGGTGAACCCGCCAGGGATACAGCATCCACTCGGCAATACCGTGGGAAGCTTACGCGTACAAAGCGTATAGCCCCGTAACGACTGACCCGAAAGGGGAGGCTTCCTAATTTTATAAAAGGAGGCAACACGCCGACTCTTGTAATGTCAAACTGAAGACTATGCCTCGTGTCTGTACAAGACACATATACAAAGGCTACGGTCCAGTACAAGATGAAGATATAGTCTACGCCACACGAAATTGTGGAATAAAGTACGATGTCGGCTCATCGCATCCTGGGGCTGGAGAAGGTCCCAAGGGTTAGGCTGTTCGCCTATTAAAGCGGTACGCGAGCTGGGTTCAGAACGTCGTGAGACAGTTCGGTCTCCTATCTGCTGTGGGCGCTGAATATTGAGGAAATTTATCTCTAGTACGAGAGGACCGAGATGGACGAACCTCTGGTGTACCGGTTGTACCTGCCAAGGGCATTGCCGGGTAGCTAAGTTCGGCACGGATAAGCGCTGAAAGCATCTAAGCGCGAAGCCGTTTCCAAGATAAATATTCGTTTGAGACCCGTTCGAGACGAGAACGTTGATAGGCACTAGGTGGAAGTCTAGTAATAGATTGAGCCAAGGTGTACTAATGTGTCGAGCACATGACAGAAACACAGAGAAGTGCTGGGTGTTAATTGAAACAAACACTCAGAAATGCTTTTTGATCTTACAAAACAATTACACAACATACAAAAAAACACAGTATTTTGGTGGCTGTTACGGCGGGGGTACACCTGTTCCCATACCGAACACAGAAGTTAAGTCCGCTCGTGCCGATGATAGTCGCAAGGCAAAAGTAGGTAGCCGCCAAAATAGTGTGTTTTTTTATTTTGTTAAAAAATAAAAACAGTCTTATACGTAAAAACTGTTTTTTTATTTAAAAAAATATTGAATACTTATTTTTTTTGTATAGCCAATTTGATGGACACAGGGCAGTGGTCAGAACCAAGAACGTCAGGGTGAATGTTTGCCTCAAGGATGTGTGGTTCTAATTGTTTTGAGGCACATACATAATCAATACGCCACCCTACGTTTCTCGCTCGCGCGTTGCCCCATGGTGACCACCACGTATACAATTCTGGTGTATTTCCTTTTTTTAACCGTAATGTATCAACAAATCCAGCGGAGACAAAGTTATCAAATCCCTCGCGTTCTTCTTGTGTAAATCCTTTTTTACCTTCATTTTCTTTAGGACGAGACAAATCAATTTCTTGGTGTGCCACATTTAAGTCGCCAACAAAAATAATCGGTTTCTTTTTTTCTAATTCTTTGCAATGTGCCAAAAAAAGGGGGTCCCACTTTTTATGTCGTAAAGAGATTCTTTCTAATGTATCTTTGGCATTGGGTGTATATACATTCACCAAAAAAAACTGTTCAAATTCAGCGGTAATCACACGGCCTTCCGTTGCGGCATCACGGCCTTGATCGTCGATGACGTTGATTTGTTGTGTGCCACTTGGTATGAGGCCGTACTGTATTGAAAGAGCCGGTATTTTGGTAAATATCGCAACGCCCGAGTAGCCTTTTTTTTGTGCTGAATGCCAATATTCCGTATATTGTGGATAATCTATGGAAACTTGTTCTTTGTCGGCTTTTACTTCTTGCAAACAAAGAATATCTGGATTGTATGTGTGTAAAAATTGATCAAATGCCCCCTTGTTTATTACGGCACGAATGCCATTTACATTCCAAGAAAAAATAGTGAGAGAGTCTTTCATATGAGGGTAGTATACGATATTTTTTTGCTCAGGACAACGAGTTTGTTTGTCCACATAAACGAACCCTTGCATTATTACCTGAGTGTGATATAGTCGGTTTTGTTAAAAATAACTTATCGATCTTTTGTATGTCTGAAGAACAATTCTACACCGTAAAAAATGCAATTTTAGAACATATCCAAAACTTGTTTGAGGATATGGAAGAAAGTATGGTTATGCAGCATCAAGAAAAGTATACACTTCTTGAAGATGCATTTGAAAGTGCGAATGATTTAGGGGAATTGCGTGTTGCATTTGAACAATGGCATAGAGATCATTCAGAAGATTTAGAGTTAGAAACCGAAGCTCCAGAATTATGGGGTGATGCTCTTGCTTCTGTGGAGGATGCCGGAGTACCTATTGATTTAGACGAAGACGACATGTATTTACGATAAAATAATAAAAAAACGGCTAACATAAGCCGTTTTTTGTTTTGTAGAATTTTTGACGATCATAGGTGAATATGATATATTGCTGGTATTGTCATAATCATAGAAATGTCATCCTGAACTTGTTTCAGGATCTCACATACACGTATAGATCCTGAAACAAGTTCAGGATGAAAGTGGGGTGTCATTTCTATTATACATCTCTATGGATAGAAATTTAGCATTAGAATTTGTTCGTGTCACCGAGGCAGGAGCTATTGCCTCTGCCAAGTGGATGGGAAAAGGCGATAAAAAAGCAGCCGATAAAGCCGCTGTTGACGAAATGCGAGATCGGTTTAACTTTGTTGATTTTCAGGGTGTGGTTGTTATTGGTGAAGGAACCAAAGACGAAGC
>JAGOTR010000026.1:6929-12124 GCA_018061685.1 Candidatus Magasanikiibacteriota bacterium | reverse complement strand
TGCGGGTACGTCGCATCTTCACGACACTTGCATTTTCGCCGAGTACATAGTTAAGACAGTCTCCACATCATTATGCCATTCGTGCGGGTCGGAACTCACCCGACAAGGAATTTCGCTACCTTAGGACGGTTATAGTTACCGCCGGCGTTCATCAGCGCTTCAGTTCAAAGCTGCCTTCCGACAAGTCGGAAATGACCTCTCCCTTTAACGTTCTGACACTGGCCAGGCATCGCCCCCTATACGTCAGCTTGCGCTTTTGCAGGGAGCTGTGTTTTTGGTAAACAGTTGCATGGAGTCTTTAGCTGCGGCCCCTCGTAAGAGGGGCAGGCCTTATCCCGAAGTTACGGCCGCTGTTTTGCCTAGTTCCTGAACTATGTTTCTCTCGTTCGCCTTGGTCTTCTCGACCTACCCACCGGTGTCGGTTTGCGGTACGGTTTGATATAGCCACGCGTTATATATTTTTTCTAGGCACCCATCAAATGTATATTGGAATTGTCCGAAGACGCTCCCTTTCCCTTGCGGGACGACCATAGCCAGAAGATCGCATACACCATTAAGATGCGGATATATAACAAACTATACCAAGTGCAGGAATATTAACCTGCTGTCCATCGACTACGCTCTTCAGCCTCATCTTAGGACCGACTCACCCAGGGACGATTCTCGTGGCCCTGGAAACCTCGGGTTTTCGGCGTGCCGGACTTTCACCGGCATTTGTGCTACTAGTGCCTGCATTCTCTCTTCCCAACACTCCACCAGCCCTCGCGGGTCCAGCTTCAACGCAGTTAGGAATGCTCCTCTACCGATTAGCCTCTGACAAGTCAGAAACTAATCCCGTAATTTCGGTATACCACTTAGCCCCGGTACATTTTCGGCGCGAAAACTCTTGACCAGTGAGCTATTACGCTATCTTTAAAGGATGGCTGCTTCTAAGCCAACCTCCTGGTTGTATAAGAGTTAACACCACCTTTAACACTTAGTGGTAATTTAGGGACCTTAATTGACGATCTGGGCTGTTTCCCTTTTGACCATGGAGCTTAGCCCCCACAGTCTAACTTGCATGCTATACATCCACGGTATTCGGAGTTTGATTGAAAAGGGTATCCCGAAGGACCCACTTCTCATCCAGTGCTCTACCCCCGTGGGGAACACATACAGCTAGCCCTAAAGCTATTTCGAGGAGAACCAGCTATTACTGAGTTCGATTAGAATTTCTCCGCTATCCACAACTCATCCCCGCGTGTCGCACGGCGCGTGGGTTCGGTCCTTCCCCTCGTTTTACCGAGGGTTCAACCTGGCCATGGATTGCTCACCCAGTTTCGGGTCTACTTTATGCGACTTGACGCCCTATTCAGACTTGGTTTCCCTATGGCTACCCCCGATACGGGGTTAACCTTGCCACATAAAGTAACTCGCAGGCTCATTCTTCAATAGGAATACTGTAACCCTGAACGAATCTAGGGCTCCAGCTCATTGTAAGCACACGGTTTCAGAAACTATTTCATCGCCCTCTCCGGGCTGCTTTTCACCTTTCCCTCACGGTACTTGTTCACTATCGATCACCAAACGTGTTTAGCCTTACCGCATAGTCGCGGCAGATTCCGACGGAATTTCACGTGTTCCGCCGTACTCAGGAATATAACCATCGAGATATACTAGTATTTCATCTACAGGACTATCACCTTCTGTGGTTCTCCGTTCCAGGAGTATTCGATTATAGAAATATATCAGGATCCGGCATATCAGGTAGCCGACATTACATCCTACTACACCTTAAGAGCAACAGCCTGGCTTTTAAGAACACGCTACTAAATAAGTCTTGCGACCATCCAATATACATGTTCAACACTGCTTAAGGTTTGGGCTGTTCCGCTTTCGCTCGCCACTACTCACGGAATCTCAGCATCACTGAATTTCTCATTGCTAATTCCCAGTAAAGAGAATTAGTTGAATGAAAAATTCAAAATGAAGCTATATATTGATTTCTTTTCCTCTGGCTACTGAGATGTTTCACTTCGCCAGGTCTTCTTCATATACCTATGTATTCAGCATATGATTCTCCGATAAATCGGAGTGGGTTCCCCCATTCGGACATTCCCGGGTCAAAGGTTGCTTGGGACCTCACCGAGACTTTTCGCACCCTGCAACGTCCTTCTTCGTCGTTTGGTGTCAAGGCATTCACCGTGTGCTCTTTAGTGCACATAACAGAAACACATAAAAGTGCTTCTGCTTCTTGTTACTTACAATTATTACTACATAAATTGTAATGATCTTGCCGTATATCCAATCTCACAGGTGGTACAGAGATGTCTGTCACAGTTGTGATACAAGATATTTTTTTGGAAAAAAAAACCGCTCGAAAGGCGGAGAAAATTAGCTCACGCACTTTGGATACTTCTAGAAAATGTAGACTGACAATAGATACAGCATGTATAGGTAATGTTCAGTACATGTCCAGAGGTCCAAAGGCAGATGCCGGTGGGACGTGGCCCGGTAAGAAAATGTTTCTTACGTGTGGGTTAAGCTCTTTATCTGTTCCCTTGAAAAAAGCTCAATGTATGCAACGAGGAATAGTGTATCGCATACAAAAACAGGTGTCAAGTGTAGACTTCTTCCCCAACTGGGGATAAACTACTCTTGAGACGATGAATCAGTTGGAAACCACTTTTCGAGCGTGTCCAAAACCTTCGAAACAGGCTTTTTTACGTCGGTAATTCCGTCGGCAAGACTATCTTTTATATCCGTAAATAAATTTGATTCCATATATATATTTATCAATATGATCATTCGTATTATAGCAGTTGGAAAATTAAAAGAACAGTATTGGAAAGACGCTGAAGCAGAATATTTCAAGCGTCTGAGACCGTATGCGCACATTGAAGTGGTAGAACTGAAAGAAGAATCATTTGATTCGATGTATGAAAAAGATGCGGTGCAAAAAAAAGAAGCAGAAAAAATACAAGCGCTTTTAAAGCAGGGTGACAAAATATTTCTTCTTCATGAAACAGGAACAGCGTACACCTCAAAAGAGTTTGCAAAAGAGCTTGAGAACACGGCCAAAAGAGGTGAACACATTACCTTTGTGATTGGTGGACCACTTGGATTGCATCCCGACTTTCTAGAAAAATTCTCCCATAACATATCTTTATCTCCACTCACATTTCCTCACCAAATGGTACGAACTATTTTAGCCGAACAACTCTATCGTGCAGTCACGATTATGAATGGGAAAAAATATCATTATTAATACCCGTGTACTTGACAAAAATGATTTCTTCATGCATACTCTTTGCCAATCAAAACACAACACAAACAGTGAAGGAGGGCACGGCACATGAAAGCAATCCTGCCGGTATGTGTCATAGGCTTGGGCCTTTGGGCTGTACCCGCGACAAAAAAAACGTGGCATACCAAAGAGTATGCCGGTGCCTGCTTTGCAACATGCATTGCAGAGGAAGATGGAGACGAACAACTGTGCGTGCGCAGCTGTTTGTTCCTCCACTGCAAATCATCAGAACCCGACATATACGAAAATGCCGACGCGGCCTACGCCCAAAAGCGAAGCCGTTGTATCGGCAACGAATCAATGGTTACATGCATCGCGCGCATCATGAACGAAATCATCGACGACGTATGCAGCGACTGCTAAACATATTGGCGGTAATAGGAGCGTTCACAAGGAGTTGTACCGCCACTCCAAAACATATAAAAAAACGGATCTGTGTGATCCGTTTTTTATTTTTCTTCGATTCAATATTTTTATATTGTCACAATGGCACTGCCGCCTGTTTCTTCTTGTTCCACCGTAATCACCATTGGATTTTGTTTGAGTGCGGCGAGTACGCCTTCTGCAAGCAGCCCTTCGCCAATGCCATAAATCACGCGACACACATTTTTATCTTCACAAAAAAATAAAAATAATTGTGACTCAAGTGTTTCAAGTGATGTTGCTATATCGGGAATGCCGTGTAAGTCAATCGTTGGAATGTCTTTTGGGTACACCATATATGTACAAAAAAAATAACTGATATATTCAATTGTACCTGTGGAAACAAAAACATTCAAGACAGACAAAAAGCTAACGCCATATGCCCTCAGCTTTTGCCTCATTTGTCAACGTGATCATTGCGTCAAGGAAAAAAAGGATTCCACGCCAAAAGGTCGGGCAAACGTGCATCGAGTGCCAGAACCAGATCGATCTCTAGCGTTACATCTTGAGACACATCATGCCTCTTTTCTTGGGTAGTGATATGTGCATCTAACCTAACAGAAAAAAATAATATCGCCTAGAGAAGGCGAGTATTTTATAAAGTTACTTATCAATTGTTAAAAGTCACCTGTCAACACGTGCACTTGGAGAGACCCTATTAGAACCTTAGTCGGGCGCGCAACGAGACGGCGTAAGCCGCCATTTATTATTGTGCGTGCCGCGAGATGGCGCTATTCATTTTACCACCCTCATCTGGTCACGTAAAATGACCTTCGGTCATCACGTGACGCTCTAAATGGCTTGCGCCATTTTTCGCGTGCCGATGGAGAGACTCGAACTCTCACTCCCGAAGGAACCTGCTCCTAAGGCAGGCGTGTATACCAGTTTCACCACATCGGCATTGTTCTCTCTGAACGAAAAAATCGTATCATGATGTGAGTATTTTTTCAAGGTCAATGCATTGACAATATATCATAACTTGTGTACGGTCTTTCAAGTCGCACTCTTTACAAAGAGAAAATTCTTTCTCTTAAGAAAAGAAAAGCGTACACAACGAGGAGGTTCTCGTGAAATACTGGGTACTCTTTTTTCTGTTCACCATCGGCTGTGCCACCTCTCAGCAGGGTCGTAGGGTATTCACCCCCGACCCCAAAATTCCAAGAGAGGTACAGGTGCAATTGGCGCAAGCCATTCACCTCATGACGCCTGAACAGGCCAGTCAGGAAACCGTGATCGAACGGTTCAATCAAATCCAAAAAACACAGAACGACTTGCACTGGAAACTCCACCCGTACAACCGAGAAGGCCCCCTTCTGGTGAGGGGATGGGCTCGGTATTTCCTCCTCAATCACCATAGCCAGGAGTTCTGGCAGGTGATCGTGACGCAAGGCGTCCCGGGTGATGGTTTGTGGCAGGTAGAGGTCCTCCACATAAAACCTGAACCGAAACGAGAGGAACCGCCGTATGACTCGGTAGAGTTCCTGTC
>JAGOTR010000026.1:0-6829 GCA_018061685.1 Candidatus Magasanikiibacteriota bacterium | reverse complement strand
TGACCACTAATATGCACATCCATAATATCACCGTGAATCACATTGTCACATTGGCGATAAATGTTGTCTTTTAACCGTTGAATCGTTCGTTCGTTGCCCGGAATAATAGACGAAGAAAATACCACCGTATCATTTGTACGGAGTGATAAAAAGCGATGTGTTTTATTGACAATACGCATGAGCACCGCATTATCTTCTCCTTGTGCTCCGGTACAAATAACCACCACGTTATTATCTGGGTATGATTCAATATCTTTCACATCAATCAGAGTGCCTTTGGGAATGGTGATATAGCCTAATTCTTTTGCAATTTCCACATTCATTTTCATGCTGTATCCATCAAGGGCAACTTTTTTGCCAAGTTTTGCTGCAGCATAAATGACCCACTTCACACGTTCAACTTGTGACGAAAACGTACCAATAATAACTCGGCCGGTTGCTTTTGCAATAATGCCGTACAAATTTTCATACATTTCTTCGTAAGTTCCATGGCGATTATTGCTCACTGCCCCCAAACTTTCAAGAAGCAGGGCTGTCGGACGAGTTTTTGTGCTTGCTAATTGATCGTAGCGCAATCGTGTGTTTCCTTCTTTATCACGCTCCATGGTCCAGTCCCCTGGATGGATTGCTGTTCCGGCAGGTGTTTCTACACATACACCCATGGCATCCATAATTGAATGTTCTACTTGAAAAAATGAAATAGTCATTTTTCCTAATTTTACTTTATCATCAAGTGAATTGACGCGAATAATTTTTAATTTTTTTGCACTGCCTTTTTGGTAATCTTCTTGCTTATGTTTAATTAACGCAATGGTTAAATCACGAGCAACAATAGGTGGAAATGACAACTTTTCAAGCAAAAAAGGAGCCGCGCCAATATGGTCCAAATGACCGTGGGTAAATACCACGCCACGCACATTTTTTTCTTTTCCCTGAAGATATTTAATATTTGGAATAATATAATCAATCCCAGGCATATCTTCTTCTGGAAATTGTAATCCCATGTCAACTAACACAATATCGTCTTCATATTCAAAAAGAACCATATTGCGTCCCACTTCTTCACACCCACCAATAGGAATAATGCGAAGTGTTTCTTTTGGGGTGCGTGGAGTAGGTGCTACTCCTCGTGACACATATTCTCTGCGGGGAGTACCCACAGCATGTGGTGCCGCACCACGATTCGTTACAGAGGGAGCTCTTTTTTGAGACAAAGTGCGTTTTGACGGAGCACCACTATTTCGACTACCACCCGCTGTTGATTGCGTACCAGCACCGCTGCTACGAGTATATGGTCGCCGAGCACCATATGTTCCTGTTTGTGTACTATTCATAATAGTAAAAAATTAAGTTCATCAGTATATTTCCGTATATACGGAATATAATAAAAAAATAAACGTAAATAAGAAGACGATCTTTTTGGAAAAAGGAGAAGTTCCAATACGATCATACATGTTTTACTGCAACCGAAAGGTTACAAGAAAACAATATGCGAGAACTCTCTAAAAATCTAATTGCCACATAATACCACGCTCTGAAAAAAAATCAAGAACCCTGGCTTCGCCGCGACTACGGTCGGGGACTACGCCGGGCAGGCCCACAATTAATCCATGCACTGCTTGCTAGGCGTAACACCAAACTCACTCAAGGCGAAGACGGTGCCTGCCCGGCGTAGCGAAGCGAAGCGAAGACGGGTGCCGGAAAGAGGACTTGAACCTCCATGGGGTTGCCCCCACATGCACCTGAAGCATGCGTGTATACCAGTTTCACCACTCCGGCCTACCTACGGAATCATCACGGTGTTGATGTAGTCGATTCCGTATTTTCAACGCTTTGAGTGGATGATTCCGGAATTTCTGTTTCGGGGGCACTCTCTTTGTTTTTCCATTGCCAATCCCCTACTGTTTTTATATACCAACTTCGTACTCCAGCAAATCGATCGGATGGGTGAAAAATTCTTTGCACGGTCACGCCCTGAATATGATCCGATGTCGCATATCGATAAATAGGGGTGTATAAAAATACGGCAGGAATATCTTTTATAATAGTATCTTGAAATGTGCCATATAACTCGGCAAGTTTTGCTTCGTCATCTGTTTCACGTGCTTTTTGCAATACGTCATCCAATGTTCTATTCACATACAGTGACAAATTCAGTCCGGGATAGTCTTTTTGTGATGAATGCCAAAATGGATATTGATCAGGGTCGGAGCCAACAATCACACCATACAACACCACATCATAATTTCTTTCTTTCAAAACTTGGCGTGAAAAATCTTTAATAGCCACAAAATCTATGGTTGTTTGTATACCTAAATCCTGCCAAAAACCCGCGATAAGGCTGGCGGCTTGTCTATATTCTGGTGTATCGGCCGTCACTAATCGCAAAGAAATCATTTTCCCACTTCCATCTTTTCTATAAAATGTTTGTGCATTATTGAGGGTAGTATCTAACTCGGCATCAGCGAGAGTACTAAACGAGCTTTCGGTAGATGACGATATATCAATCACAATTGCAGGTGTAGAGGTACTCACGAGAGTCGACGAAGCCGTTGCTTCTGCTGTTTTTGCGGCAATATATTCTGTTTTTAATCGTTCAACGATTCCTTTTTTCAATTCTGCACGATATTCCTCTGCAGATACACGAGGGAAAATAGGGTCGAGTACTGTATTGGATTGATCAGGAGCATACGGTGTTTTTTCAATCGTGTCACGATACCCTGGAAACCCGGCAAGAATAGGGCTATAAATCACTTTTCCTTCACCTTTGACACTTTCACGTAAAATACGCTCTTTATCGAGTGCATACGCCAGTGCTTTACGAACATCTAATTTTTCTAATAAAGGTTGTTTTTTTTGATTAAAAAATAATGCCGTATACTGTGGGAGCTGAAGCGTATGAATGGCAATATGTTTTCGCTCTACAGTGTCTTTTAATTGCGCAGGAACAAAATGTAACCCATCAACTTTTTTTTGTCGGAGTGCCTGAATAGCACCTAAATCTGTCTCATACTCTCCAAAAAATTGAAATATAAAAAATTCAATATACGCAGGTGTTTCATAATAAGACTCAAACCGCTTTAATTCATAACGAAAAATAAATCCTGAATCATCTTTTGCTAATTTATGAAATACAAACGGACCAGTACCGATAGGTCTTAAATTATCTTGTGCCAAGCGTAATCGATCGGGCGTCACATCTTCCCAAATATGCTCAGGCAAAATACCTACCGTGAGACTACTTAAAAATGGTTGAAATGGCTCTGCCAAAACAAATTCAATTGTATACTCGTCAACAACACGAATAGTAACTCCCTGAAATCCTACGAGTAAGGGGCTTGCAACGGCAGGATCTTGGATTAACTCAAATGTAAATGCCACATCACGAGCAGTAAATGGCTGGCCATCATGCCACAGCACATCATCTCGAAGCGAGAATCTATATGTTTTTTTATCATCGCTTAAACTATACGTAGATGCTAAATCAGTCACCAACTCTTGTTCTTCGTTATACTGCATGAGCCCAGAGAACACAAGGCGGCTAATATCCATATCCACATCATTGACATTCGCAAACAATGGATTTATTAATTTTGGCTCTCCTACGACGGCTTCAATATATGTTCCTCCTACCGTTGGAACTTCTTGTCTATATATAGCACGGGCACTATACCCAAGCCAAAAAATACCCACTAAACACAGCCATGCCGCCACACGAATAATTCTTTTTTCTTGAGGAGACAATATTTTTTTTATATATTTAAATTGTCTCGTGTTGGGAATAGAGGTTTGACGCACACGACGAACAACAGCCATATCATAATTGTGTGTGATAAGCGGTTTTACAGAGTATTTTGTTTTCGTTTTTTTCAAACGAGAAAGAAGGGAAGATACAATGGATCGCACACAAAGAAGTTATTGTGTAAATAGAAACTAAAACCATGGACACACACTCAAATTTTAAACAAAGCTCAAGAGGTGAGTACAAGAAGAATTAAGCGACATCAGGCTTACACCACGAATACACTCGTAAAGGCCAGAGCAAAGAAAACAATAGCAAGAATAATCGTAGCTTTGTGTAAAAATAAATCAACACCTCGTTTGGTTGACGCAATACCGCCACCTCCACCAAACCCAGCACCCAAGCCGGCTCCTTTTTGTTGTAACAAGATAGATGCAATCAATAACACAGAAACAATCATTTGCAATATATTTAAAATAGTATCAACCATAGAATCAATGTCTAGAATATAAAGGATATAGGTATATAGTACCCGAAGAGCAAAAAAAAATCAAGCCCCAGGCTTCGCTACGCTACGCCGGGCAGACCACCATTTAGAAAAAGATTGATGAATAAAACTAAATGCCTGGCAGTCAGCTAGTCCGTGCGTAGCGAAGCGAAGCCGGATGTTGAAAACACCATCTTGACAATCATTTCACCCCCTGATATACTCATCACGCTATGAAAAAAGATATACACCCAACAACCAACCCGGTTATCTTTCTCGACACATCTTGTGGCGCAGAATTTGTAACCACATCAACACTGAACTCTTCCGAAACTCGTGAAGTAGACGGTGTTACCCATTTTATTATCAGAACAGAAATTTCTTCTGCGTCACACCCATTCTACACAGGAAAACAAGTCTTGGTAGACACGGCACGACGTATTGAAAAATTTGAAGAACGTGCACAAAAACAAGCGGCAGCCGCAGTAGGCAGAAAAGGTAAAAAAGTAAAACAAGCCGCTCGTGCCGCAAGTAAAGAAGAAGAAACCAAACAAGCGTAGTCAATAAACACACAAAAACAGGCCTTCTTTGGTCTGTTTTTTCATTCCCGCGAAGGCGGGAATCCACTCATTCTCACTGGAGAGTGGATCCCCGATCAGGCTCCCGACTTAGTCGGGATGCCTGTCGAGGATGACCCATTCATGGTACAATTCATACAGTATGCTTCCAAAATACATTACCCTCAAAACCCAATACCAATCCCTAGAAGCCGCCCTCTCTGATCCGGCTATTTTAGGTGATTCAAAAAAATTACAAGAAATATCACAAGAATATACAGAATTAAAAGAAGTAATGGACGAAATTATACGCCTTGAAAAAATAGAAAACGCGCTCGCTGAGGCAAAAGATATGCTGACAAGTGAAGATGAAGACATGCAAGCAATGGCTGCAGACGAAATAAAGCACTTAGAACAAAAGCAGCTCAACGGAGAGCATCTTTTGGCAGAATTAACCAGACCCAAAGACCCTTTGGACAAAAAAAATGTGATTGTAGAAATTCGCGCAGGGGCCGGTGGCGACGAAGCCGGGCTTTTTGCCGGAGATTTACTTCGCATGTATATGCGATATGGCGAAGAAAAAGGCTGGAAAAGTGCCTTAATTGATGAAAGCCGCACAGAAGCCGGTGGCTACAAAGAAGTCGTTTTTTCTTTGTCTGGCAAAAACGTATACAAAGACATGAAGTATGAAATGGGTGTTCACCGTGTGCAACGTGTGCCCGAAACAGAAAAGCAAGGACGCATTCATACCTCAACCGCGAGTGTGGCGGTACTCCCAGAAGTAGAAGAAAAAGAAAGTACTATTGAAGCAAAAGATATTCGTATTGATACCTTTATTTCTGGTGGTGCCGGTGGGCAAAGTGTAAATACCACCTACTCTGCAGTGCGTATTACCCACATTCCAACCGGTTTAGTCGTGCAATGCCAAGACGAACGCTCACAATTGCAAAATAAAACAAAAGCCATGAACGTGCTTCGTGCCAGATTATTTGATATGGAGCAAGAAAAAAAACGAGCCGAACAAGCGGCAAAACGCAAAGGACAAATTGGAACAGGTGACCGATCAGAAAAAATTCGTACCTACAATTTTCCACAAGATCGCATTACCGACCACCGCATTCCACAAAGTTGGAATAACATTCCTATTATTTTAGATGGTGGGCTAGAACAAATTATTACGGCACTCCGGCAGACAGAATATGCCGAACTAGACCAACAATAAATAAAAAATACCCCGGTTACATCTCCTCAGACTGAGTGTAAACGGGGTATTTTTTATACACACATTACCGAACAGTACTATACATACGATCTCTTTCTCGTTGTTTTACTTTTTCTTGTATATATTTTTTTATGGTCACCATTTCCGTTTGGTCAAAGTGAGAATTTCCTTGTGGCGAAAATACCTCATAGGTAACAGTATGGGGAACTATTTTGAGACTATTCACGGCCCAAACAGCCCCAAGGCCTAGGGCAATAGCCACCAAAATCAATACGGTGGTAAAAGACAAAAATGCTTTTTTCATAAAAACAGAAAAAGAAGATAGTCTCAATATACCATAATTTTTCCAGAGTGTCCCCATCCACATATTGACAAATTGCTTATTTTAGCGTAAAAAAAGACCACTCTCGAGCCAATCCAGGCTCAGCACAAAGGAAGATGTCATGCCTTACACAACAAAAGAACTGGAAACAATTGCCTTCAAAAATCTCCATGAAGGAACCCATGCTGTGCATGCCGCATGCACCATTGTGGTGCCAAAAGACATTGATACTCAAAACTTGCCCACACAAACCCGTCTGCCAGACGGATCCACGGTAACGTTTTCCTTTTCTTCGGAAAAGGATTGTTCCCAGCAACCGGGGTACAAAACCCTTGTCCGTCGCTGCGTGAACATCACCCGTGGACCAGGGGGATGAGCGCATGAAGCAATTGGCGCAGACAAGTGCGGGCTGGGCAAGGGCAAGAGAGTACTGGGGAGGCAACGAAAACGCCTCCCCACTCACTTCATTAGTACATATTCCCGAAAAGGGAATTTTTTT
>JAGOTR010000025.1 GCA_018061685.1 Candidatus Magasanikiibacteriota bacterium | reverse complement strand
GTGTTTTTTGGTTCGACATAGCGAACAGAGTAACCTAATTGTTTTAATTGTTTTTTTATGGCAAGGCCCGTGTTTTTTTGTACGTCACCAGAAACAGAAAAGTGAATTTTTTGAGAAGTTTTTATGTCTTGTAAATATGTAATAAGAGTCTCCTCGACAGGTGTGCTACCTATCCATTTTCCTATTTTCATTGTTCCTCCAAGTTGTTTCATGCAGTGTTCCGCATCAAAGGGTGATGTTATGTCAAATACCACAAACGGAACTTTTGTGTGGATGGTTTGGTATGAAATGTGTTCCGCTAAAAAATAGTGATGTATTTCGGCAAGTGAAAGAAGAGATTCTCTTCCTAAAACAAAAAGATATGTCATGGAAAAAGGGGATTATGGAGTGGAAGAGGGGATGATTATAGGTGTTTCGATAAAAGGATTTTCGGTTAATTCTGCTGGGTAAGATTCAATTTTTTCCTTCCATAGTGTATGCACCGATTCAAGTTCAGCTACATGTAACTCATCAATTCCAAGCTCTGAACGAAAAATAATAATGGAGTGTGCATCTTCTAAGGTTTGGTATACAGTACTATAAATAAAAAATCCCATCAAGCCTAACCCAAAAACACATCCCCCAAAAATAAATAGTGAAATAATGCGAAGAGCCGCAATATGAGGGTATTCCTCTCCCATGTGCGGTTTGGTAGAAAATGAATGTCGAGAGACTTTTGACATAAAACACAACGAGTTATTCAGAAATAAGGATATAGGCGTCAAAGCGTAGAGAAACAATGGCGTTTTCTTGTGTTTTGCTTCCTTTTTTCTCCCATTGAAGTGTGTCAATAATCACGTAATACGGTAGGGTTTCAATCGCGTGAAGATATGCCAAAAGAGATTCAAAAGATCCTTGATTCGTAACGGCTATTACATACAACTCTTCAACACCTAATTTTTTTAATTGGTTGAGAGGTAAAAATGGAATTCCTGAAACGGGTTGTAATGAAACGGTAAGTGTTTGTTCTATACTGTGTGCCTGTGCCAGCTGTTCAAAGGAGGTAATCATTTCAAGTTCCCGACCTTTGGACAAGAGTGCTTGGTGTAATTCTTTTTCGAGTAAAATACCTTGTTTCATGTCAGATAATAATCGACGCGTTTCTTTGACATGTTCATGCCCTGCTTCTACTTGTTTGTGTGTGGTATAAATTGATGCGTGAAGTTCTTTGAGGTGACGAACTTTTGGAATAAGAAGTGCAAATACCAAACAAAGAATCGCCAAAAGGAGTAATAAGCTGGTGCTAAATAATTTTCTTTTTAGGGCGATTTTTTTCATATAAAAAACACATCAATATTATTGTAGGGTGGCACTAATGGCAAATGATACATTTTGTTTTTCTGTTAATTGAGAAAGGGGTATGTTTAATTCTTTTAGCCATGTAAGTTTTTGCAACGCTTCTCCATACGCGAGTAATTCAGCACGCTCTTTCGCTGTTCCTTGAATACTCACTTCTTTTCCTGATGCAGAAAATCGGATACTCTGTAACGTAATTCCCGCTGGTGTTATGTTTGCGATATCGCTCATTTTTTTTGTCCAGGGTACAGAAAATTCTTGCATAATTTTAATTTTTTTTGTGGTGGCTTCAATTGTTTGTATTTGCGTATTTATTGCACGAATTTGCTCGCCGTATGTTTCGGGAGCTTTACTAATAGACTGTACATACGATCCCAGCACTTGTTCACTCCCTAGTAATACGAGACCAAACAGGCAGAGAAGGAAAAGAATAAATTCTAATATATGTTTACTAAATTGAATATACACGAGTCGTTGAAGTGATCGTTTTTTTTCAAAAGAAAGAAGGTTGAGGCGAAAAGATTTCATCATAGAGAGCGTTAGATCATGTCATATGCAACAAACGGATTATCCGCTGCGCGAAGTGCGAGGCCGATTCCAGCTGCATAGCTTAAACTTTCGGCTAATGGAATTTTTGATTCAACGGAAAATGCAGATACATTTTTCCAGGGATTCCCAATCACTGTTTGAATCTGTAATTTTTGTGTTATTGTTTCTGGTAACTTGTGTACCGCAGCACCACCACCAGTGAGCGTAATGTGCTGTACCCTGTTGGCATCTTTAAAGTGGGAGTAATAAAAATGAAGAGATTCTTCTATATCATGTATGAGCATGGCTGTAGTTTTTATAATTGTTTTGTGAACAGCATCCAATTTTCCACCTTGTTTTTTTTCAGTCAATTTTTTTATTTTTTCTGCATCAGCTTGAGGCATATGCAGTGCTTGTGCAATGCTGGTACTTACAATTTCTCCGGAGTAATCTAAGACACGGCTAAATTGAATAATACCTTTATCATACATAATGAGAGTAGTTTTGCTTGCTCCAATATCAATAAGTGCACGTGCTTCGCCACTATATGTTTTTTGTGAATTTACCAAAGCTCGAGCGAGCGCCAAGGATTCTATTTCAAGCGCAACGACGCCCAACCCCACACTTTCTAACAAATAGGTATACGAATTACTAATTTGTTTGTTGGTAACACCTATAAGTACGGTTGTTTCTTCACCCATACCTGCGGTGCTTGTATCCATAATTTCCCAATCAATATAATAGGAACTGTCTTCAAATGGAACGTGTTTAGCTGCAGCAATACGAATATCATCATCTAAAATATCGAATGGGTGTTTTGGAAGAGTAATTAATTTTACAAAACTTTGTTTTTCAGGAAGAGATGCCACAACCCACGGACTGTTGATAGGCTGTTTTTCTTTATGTAACCCCTCTAAAATATGTTGAATATATTTTCGGACAGGTTCAGGTTCTTGAATCTCTCCATTTACGATTAACCCATACGGGAGTCGAATGGTGCGAGCGGTTACCAATTCGTATGTTGGTTTTCTATGTCGAAAAGACGTGTTGCGGAACTGCACCACCTTAATCGAAAGATCATTTATATTTATCCCAAATGCATTTGGAAATGGTGTATGAAACATAACGAATGTATGGAAAATTTATTTTGTTCAATGTGTGTTACGAAAACTTTGTGATTTTACTTACTTTCAGCAGGAACTTGCCTAGCGTAGCTCCGATTGCAATCGGAGCGAAGACGGGTTAAAAATTTTGCATTAAACTATACATCGGCATGATAACCGCCACTGCCATACCGCCCACCGCCAAGCCCAACGTTAAAATAATGACAGGTTCTATAATGGTGGTAAAATTTTTCATGGTTTTATCGACAGCTGTTCCATAGAAGTCAGATAATTCTGAAAGCAGCTGATCAACCTCTCCAGAACGTTCTCCCACCATCACCATTTCTGTAACAATTGGAGGAAATAATTTCGGCGATTCTGTTAAAATTTCAGACAATGGAATTCCTGATTGTATTTTATTGGTCGCTCCAAGAAGTGCTTCTTTATAGAGTACATTCGTACATGTTTCTGCTGTAATTGAAATTGCTTCTGTAATAGGGATGGCACTTTTAAGGAGTGATGAGAGGGTGAGAGAAAATCGAGCTAAGTTAATTTGTTTAATCACACCTCCAAAAATAGGAATATGCAAATTCATTCTATGAACAGCTCGTTGAAAGCCTATTTGTTTTTTGAGCAGAGTAATAAATAAAAAAATAAATCCAATCACGGTTATAATAATAGCCGTTAAATATATGGGGTTACTCAAAAAATCCGTAATACCAATTAATATTTTTGTCGCTAGGGGTAATTCCGCATCGAACTCTTTAAATAGTTCCGTTAACTTAGGAAGAACAAAAATTACCATAAAAACACCCACACCAAGCATTGCTGTTAAAATGACCGAGGGATAAATCATGGCCCCACGAATCGTTGAGGTAAGCTCATGTGTTTTTTTCATCTGCGTTTCTATCTGTAAAAGTGATTCTTCTAATTTTCCTGATAGTTCTCCAGCAGCAACCATTTTTATGTAGGTGTGTGGAAAAACTTCTTCATATGTTTCCAGTGCTTCACTTAACTGTGTCCCTTGCTCTACTTCTGTTTTAATTTTTCCAACCAATAATCGTAATTTTTTATTTTCTAATTCTTTTTCTAATATACTTAATGCCTCCACCAAAGAAATGCCCGCGTGCACCATGGTGCGTAAGTGTTCTATAAAAAATATTTTTTGTACAAAAGGAATACGAGACAAGTGTGCCGTCACCCATGCATTCATTTTTATTTCTAATGGCGATAATGCTTTTTCTTTTTTTTTCATAAAAAATGATGAGACATTCGTTAATCACGAGTGGCTCGTAATACTTCTTCAATAGTGGTAATACCTGTTTTTGCTTTTAAAATGCCATCTTCAAGCATGGTCACCATACCTTTTTTATTGGCATATTGTTTAATTTCTGTGGCCGTAGCACGAGCATTAATTTTTTGTGCTAATTCTTTATCAACATCAAGTACTTCGTAAATACCAATACGTCCCTTATAGCCACTTTTGCCACAGCGGCGGCAGCCTGCACCACGGTAAAATGTATGACTTACCGCATCTTTTTTGCTTATGTCTAAGCCTTGTTCTTTGTATAATTGTTTTAATCGACTAGGGGCGAGTACTTTTTGTAAGGCTTGTACTTCACCTTTTCCCAAGCTATAGGCTTCTTTACAGTGTTCACAAATTTTTCGGACCAAGCGTTGTCCCAAAATAATGTTGACGGTAAATGCTACCAAAAATGGCGGAATGCCCATGTCGAGTAAACGTGGCAGGGTTGTAGGAGCATCATTTGTATGGAGCGTGGAAAGCACTAAGTGTCCTGTCATAGCGGCATGCACAGCAATTTCTGCCGTTTCTTCGTCTCGAATTTCTCCCACCATGATAATGTCTGGATCTTGACGCAAGAAGGCGCGGAGTCCTGCGGCAAAAGTAAATCCAACCCGTGTATTTACCTGACTTTGATTAATACCTTTTACGTGATACTCAATCGGATCTTCTATAGTAGAAATGTTGACGTCACCCGTATTCAACATTCCGAGCACTGAGTAAAGTGTGGTGGTCTTTCCACTTCCCGTAGGTCCTGTCACCAAAATCATGCCGTGAGGGCGTTCAATAGCTTCCTCGAGTAACGCACGTGCCTTTGGTAATAACCCAAGTTGATCGAGTGATACTGCTTTTTGTCCTTCATGAAGTAAGCGAAGCACTATTTTTTCGCCATCATACACGGGCAAAATAGACACACGAAAAGAAAATTTTTCATCTTGTACCTGCAATTTAAACCGACCGTCTTGCGGCAGCATGTGTTCATCAATTTTGAGTGTGGCCAAAATTTTAATACGCGCGGTAATGCCACTTTGTACCGCTTTTGGTAAACTCATCACTTGTTTTAACATCCCGTCCACGCGATAGCGGACGAGCACTTCTTTTTCAACGGGTTCTATATGAATATCGCTGGCGCCTTCATATACGGCGTGCTCAAGCATGCTGTTCACAATGTTGACGATAGGGAGTTCTTCTGCTGCTTTTTTTAAATCTTTTTCTTGAGCAGGTGTTAAGCTCGTGTCTTGTGAAAGGCTCACCAGCCCCATCTCTTCGTTCAGGTCTGCGTGGTATCGACGTAACGCATCTTTCATATCACCGGGGGTGGTGAGCGATACTTTTGGCGATAGTCCAGTTTTACGTTGTAAAAATTCTATGGTTTGAATATCTTCAGGGTCAAGCATTGCAAGCAAAATTTCTTTTTTTGTTGCATCAAATGCAATAAGTTGATGTGCTTGTGCAAGCGGAGCCGGTACTAAGTTAAGTACGTCTTTTTTTATCTCACGGCCTTTTAATGCAACCAAAGGAATATCCAATTTTTTTGCCGCACTTGTATATAAATCTTGCTCATCTACTTTGCCCTTTTCAATCACGTAGGTTTCTAAATCTTTTTTTAATTTTTTTGCTTCTTTTTCATATTGCTTTAACTCAACAGAAGAAATCTTGAGCTCTTTCTTTAACAATTCTAATAACAGTGTTTGAGATAACATAACAAAAAAAGTTTGTGTAAACGCATCAAACCTCCATACCCAAAAGTATATCACGAAAGCGCAGAAAAATAAAAAAATCGCTTCATGCGATTTTTCGTAAATTTCAATTAAGTCAATTGTGCGTAGCGTTGAGTTCATTGTGCTGTGCCGCGAGCCCGTAAAGCCGCGTGGCGGCCACGTGCCGTTTTACGCGGATGGCGCCTTTCGTGTTATCACCCTCATCCTCGTCACGTAAAATGACCTATCGGTCATCACGTGACGCTCTAAATGGCTTGCGCCATTTTTCGCGTGTCCCCGCGAGGAATCGAACCTCGAACCGGAGCTTAGAAGGCTCCTGTTATATCCATTTAACTACAGGGACGTCTTATTTAGGAACCACAGGATAATAGCAATAAAATAGCGTTTGGTCAATTAGGGTTTCTTTTTTTACCATGAAATTTTTTGTGAATGTTATGTAACTCTTTATCTGTTACATGGGTGTATATTTGCGTGGTGGTAATAGACGAGTGGCCCAGCATACTTTGTACACTCCGAATATCGGCACCATTTTGGAGCAAATCGGTCGCATAGGAGTGGCGAAGGGTGTGGGGAGTCACAATTTTGGTAATGCCCGCTACTTTGGCCCATTTTTGAACAATCCGTTGGGCTGATCGAGGGGTAAGAGGCGCATCGCTTTCATCCATGGTTTTTGCGGTTCGTTTATCGTGAGAAACAAATAGATACTGGTTCATGTCTTTTCTTGCAGAAATATATTTTTTGAGCCAAAATCGGGCTTGTTCTGAAACAAACACAACACGGCTTTTTTTCCCTTTTCCCTGTACTGTAAATTCATCTCGTTCAAACGAAATGTCATCTTTTTTTAACAAAATAAGTTCTGATACCCGAAGACCGGTAGAAAAAAATAGCTCTAATATGGCTTTGTCTCGAAGGGCTATTCGGGTTTGTTGGCTTGGCTTTTTTTCACCTTTTTGTATTATGGCTAATGGCGCCTCTAACAGTCTGTTGAGATCACTGCCGTGCAAAAAGGCTACTTCACGATCAGGCATTTTCATGAGTTCTATTTTTTCTGCAGCCAAGCTTACAATATCTCGTTTTGCCAAGTATTTCAAAAAAGATCTGAGGGCAATAAGGTGATAATTTTGCGTATTTTTTTTTAATTCTTCTCCATGTACATCAATAAGCCGATTCAGCCATAATCGGTACTTTCGCACATCTTCGGCAGTAATATCTGCTGGTTGTTTTTCTTTTCCCAACCAATCACAAAAGCGAGACAGGTAAAAATGATAATTTTTCACGGTTTTTTGTGACCGATTTCTCTCAATTTCAAGATATTCCAAAAATTCAGTCACATAACGATCCAAAGATTTTTTTGCCATACCAACAAGTCAATTGTTAATTGTTACAGGGTAACTGTTATTGTACGACACCTTTGACAAAAGTGCAATTTTGTGCTATAGTAAGCTTTGTAAAGTAGTAAAAATTTCTATTACTTTATCAAATATCCATATAAATATACATATATGCAACACAAAACAACGCCGCATTCTTTTGGTGCAGAAAAAAACGGGCAAGATGTAGGAAATACGCTTGTCTGTATGTATTTATTAGCAGGTATCACACTTTTGGTAGCTGTTTTTTTATTTTTACCCCGTGTTTCATTGGGATGACAGGGGCATGAAGCAGAATTTTACATATAATTACTTTACTTTATTATTTACCTATGCGCCTAGCCTAGAAGAATATCCTACCAAAGGACCAGTCAAAAAAAGTACATTAGAAGCAGAAGTAAGAGATCCTGATTTGTCGGCTGAGGAGCAGGCTTTTAGAGAAAAAGAAGCGAGTCGACCAGAGACCCTACATCAACGTCGGGAAAGATTAAACCGTGAGGCGCCTCTTTTCACGGTAACTCCACCTCCTAGTGAATTCGCTTCCAACTATTTGGTAAAATATGTTAAAGATGGACAGGTAAAAACACGTGTATTTGAAGACAGGCGTGATGCCGAGGCTTTTGCCGCGACTGAAAAGGCAAAGTTAGAAGCAGAAGAACAGCGAAAACTTCAAGAGGCCAAACAAGCGCTCATCGATGTGGAGTAAAGAATAATAAACAGAGAATATTGACCTATTCCTGTACGGAGTACAGGTGCTTCATTCTTTTCTGTCGCTCGTTGTGTATTCGCCATATGAACGGTTAACCGGTTAAACGTCAGTGCATAACCCTATATAAAAAAGACTGCAACATATAGCGCGGTCTTTTTTTGACAAAATAATGCCTCTATAGTATACCCAAGAGACGTGTATGAAGAAACCATTCTATCTCATTCTTCCAAATATCCGTTCCTGCCATAATGTGGGCTCTTTTTTTCGTACGGCAGATGCATTTGGTGTGAGTAAAATATTTTTAGTTGGGTTTACCGCCTGCCCACCTAAAAAAGAAATAGACAAAGTATCACTCGGTGCTGAAACATGGGTGCCGTGGGAATATTTGCCGTCACTCGACGAGTGCCTGGCACGTATACGCGAGGAACAGTGCCTTTTGGTAGGGTTAGAACAATCACCGGCGAGCGTTGATTTGGCGGCATGGAGTATACCCGAAGCCGATACTGAAAAGGGTATTGCATTGGTCGTGGGAAATGAAGTAACGGGTATTGCCCCCGAGGTATTGGCCGTGTGTGATGTGGTGGTGCATATTCCTATGCTTGGGAAAAAAGAGAGTTTAAATGTGAGTGTTGCAGGGGGGATTGCCCTATGGGAATTGTCTCAAAAAATACAAAAATGATGCCCGAAAATGGCATTATTTTTTTATTTATTTGTGGTATACTATACCTATTCATACGCTTCTTCTCCTTTTCTATCCGCTATGCCCATTCAACATACCCGAGCATTATTTGAACGCCTGTGCCAACAAATTCCACCCCTTGTGCCAGACCAATTGCAACACGATTTAAGCAATGCTTTGGAGCAGGTACAAGATAATGTGAGCCTCACCATTGAAGAACTGGATGAGACGGTTATTTTTTTTGGTAAAAAATTATGGCCATATAGGGAAGCTTTTTTTGAGCTCTATCGCGTGTACGAAGGCCACATGGGAGAGACATTTTTACTCGGTAAATTAACGCCACAGTTAAAACAAAAATATCGTTTATTTAAAGAAGTGGGTGGAACGTTTCGAGATTTTCATGAGGGTGGCATGATTGATTTTTTTGACGCACAAGAAAGAATGGATTTGTGTGAGATTTTGGTAGCCGTAAATAGAGAGCTGTGGGACTATGCGGTGCAGCGGGTAGTGAGCACCGATATAAAGCAATACAAAGAAAAAATTAAAGAATTTCAGCAAATTTTTATTGCAATGGAAAAACAAATTGGTGATTTACACACCATGGCAGACGATGAACAAGAACACCCTGAGCTTGCCGCCGAAATTCGAGCACACATTCGTGGTTTTGAAGAAGGGCTTAGTTTACTTGGGCCAAAAATAGGGTATGAAGCGCTTTGTGGTATTGATCATTTTGAGGGAAGACGAAAAGATCGACATGGGCTGCTTCGGAGTTAATATGTTACGCATCATTGTTTGCGTGTATTTCATTATACGATCAAAAATATTTTATATAAAACAAAAAACGTGGATTATCCACGTTTTTTCTTTCCTACTTTTTTTAGTTTTGTTTTTGGTTTTTCTTTTACTTTGGTTAGTGCGTAATCAATAATGTGTCCCGCTACATCTACCCCTGTTGCAAGAGTAATCCCTTCAAGTCCTGGGTTTGCATTTACTTCTAAAATTTTGGGACCTTCTTTCGTTCGTATAACATCGACACCGGCAAAATCAAGTCCACACACTTTTGTTGCTTTAAGAGCAATATTTTTTTCTTTGGTGCTTAAATTTGCAATTCGTACTTTACCCCCTAAAGAAAAATTAGATCGAAATTCATCTTTTTTTTGCGCAACGCGCTCCATAGCGGCTACAATTTTACCTCCAACGACAAAAACGCGGAGATCTTTTCCTTTTGCTTCACGTACGTACTCTTGAATAATCACGGGCAGTGAATATTCTTGCTCTACAAGCATGTCGACAATTGATCGAAGTCCTCGACGACTTTCTATAATAGATACACCAATTCCTTGAGACCCTGAAACGGATTTAAGAATAACAGGGTAGGAACCAATTTTTTGTACTACCTCTTCTACAAACTCAGAAGAACGTACCACATAGGTTTTTGGTGTGGGGATTTTATTGATACTTAAAATTTGTAGGGTGGTTAATTTGTTTCGAGCGTTGGTAACCGCTTGGGATTCATTGACTACGGGAATATTCATGAGTTCAAATTGTTTGATTAAACTCATGTGGATATCAATTTTGTCGCCACCAAAAGCTGATTTTACGATAAGGACATTTATTTTTGGAAATTTATTATTTACGAGAACGCGTGCATCGTTATTAAATTTCATTTTGCATGTTTTTGCATCAATCACCACCAGCTCGTGTCCGCGTACGCGTGCGGCTTCTACCATGTAGTCAATACTTTTTCGGGTGGACGAGTCTGGATTTTTTGGATAGCTAAAGGTAAGTAGGTGTAGTTTCATACACGGGGTAAAGAATAACCGGTGGAGTATATAGAAAAGGGGTTATGTCGTCAAGGAAAGTTATTCGACTACGATTTCTATCATTTTTTCGAGTCTGCGGATATCGGCTAACAATTCGGAACGGTCTTTGTTGAACATAATAATATCAAACACACTTGAACCACCATGCTTGGCATAGGTACAAGACTCTCCAACTTTTTTGTGGATGTACACCACTTTGAACGATGATAAATTTTGAGCCTTTTTTATACCGTTTAATGCTTTCATTTTTCCTTCTGTTTTGGCAAAAAATTTCATAGCAACGGACCATCCCAGTTGTGTTTTTGGCAGTATTGGTTTCTTTTTGGTACGAATAAGAATATCGTTCATGGTATGGTTAATGCCATGAGAATAGGCATACAGCATGTGACGGAACCCTCCGGCACGGGGGCCCATTTCAATAATTTTCCAGCCATCTTCCATGCGAATAAACTCAATATGCACTGTGGTACTTCGAAGTGCCATTGCACGAATAGCTGTCGCTGCTGCCCACTCGGCTTGGGCAATGGCGTCTTTGTGTAATTTTGCGGCGGTCATTTGCTCATATCCAAAAAAGTCGTCAAAGCCAATAGCTCTGCCTGTTTTCACATAAATCATGGGGCAATAAAATAATTTGCCAGATTCACTCACATACACATCCATAGAGTACATGGTACCCTCCATGAATTGTTCAACCAAAATTTTCGATTCCCACGTGCCACCTGTTTTTTTATGAATCGTTTCTACGTTTTTAAAAATATTTTTAAGTGCGGCTTCCAATTCTTCTTTATGATAACAAATACTGACCAGTCTACTTGCTGCTAGGCCAGATGGTTTTACAATTAAGGGAAAGCCTATATAATCAATTAAGGATTGAATTTCTTGTTTGGTATTTTTAGAAATAATTTTATATTTTGGGTTTATTTTTGGTTCATAATTTTGAATTCTTTCTCGCATGGAAAATTTGTCTGTGGTCCACATGAGCGATTGTATTGTTGGGGTTTCCGTATAAGGGACATGTGGAATAAGTTTCGTAAACGCTGGAATGAATTTTTCTGGTCGGCAGGTAATAACGAGTATATCGTCTTGGTATGGTGCGAGTGCTCGCTGCAATGCCATATCAGAATTCATATCACAAACAATCACTGCGTCGAGTCGCGCTACATGTGATTCTGTGTAGCTATCGAGCTTTTCTTTTGTGTGGTAGATAAGACCAATACGGTAGGTTGTGCCTGTTTCTTTTTCGTATTTATGAATGGCTTCAATCATGTGTCCATATACAGCGCCAACAAAAAGAATCAAATTTTTTTTCTTTTCGGCGTTTGGTGACGTCGTTTGGATTGATTTATTTTTTCGTAAACTATGATAGAAACGACTCACAAATGGAGGTGTTACTTTATGAAGGGATGGTGACATAGTGACAGGCAATTGGGACTGAAAAAACAGAGAGCTATTATATACCTCGTTTCTTTGTGGGTGTCAATACATTTTTGCTTGTTGATGTGCCTAAAGGGGTTGGTTGTATCGAATGGAATTTTTGTATCATTTTTTTTATTTCTCGTACGGTGAGTAACCCTTGGTGAGCACCCACTTTTTGAATGACGCC
>JAGOTR010000024.1 GCA_018061685.1 Candidatus Magasanikiibacteriota bacterium | reverse complement strand
GTTGTGCGCCCAGATGGGCTTGAACCATCGACCCCGTCATTATAAGTGACGTGCTCTAACCCCTGAGCTATGGGCGCGTAGAATATCTCTTTGCTGATTATACAAGAGAAAGAAGTCAATAGAGCACAGCAAAAAGTATACCATACTCTAGCATAGAACGCTTGATTTTTCAAGACAATAGTGATAGTCTTGGTATATTCTATTGACTCAAGAAGAGCTTTTTTGGTTTTTACCTCTTTTTGGTCAACCTACTATCATTTTTATGTCAAAGCAAGAAACAATAGGTGACGTCTCATATGTCGTTACCGAAGACGGTATGGGGATGCGATTAGACGTATTTCTTGCCCAAGCACTTCAAAGTACGCGAAATAAAGTCCAAAATCTTATAGGTTCTGGGAGTGTTTTTGTGGATAAAGAGTGTGTGACAAAAACAGGCTATATGGTGAAGTTGGGCAATACTATTGTGATACACCCCCCCACCATCGAAGAAAAAACACGTGTATTTGATAAAGAAGAAGAAACAAAAGAGCTATTAACACACATAGAGATCATTGCCGATACGGATACCTATGTGGTTATCAATAAGCCTGCGGGTATATTAGTCCACCCCACGGATGCTGGCGAGCCCTATACTGTGGTTACTTGGCTTTTAGAGCAGTATCCACATATTCACAATGTTGGAGAAAATCCACGTCGCCCGGGTATTGTGCATCGACTTGATAAAGATGCTTCGGGACTTTTGGTGGTTGCTAAAACGCAAGAAATGTTTGTGTATCTCAAAAGTCAATTTCAACAAAGACATATAGAAAAAATATATACTGTATTAGTACATGGTGTGATTGCCAAAGATGAAGACACGTTAACCTTTCCTATTGATCGTGGGGAAAATGGAAAAATGGTTTCTCGGCCAAAACCAGCGGAAACAATTGATTTATCCAATGCCTATACACTGCAAAAAGGAAAAGATGCTGAGACGTCTTTTTGGGTAGAAGAACGATTTCTTCATCACACACTTTTGAAGGTAGAAATTAAAACCGGAAGAACGCATCAAATTCGTGTGCATATGCATGCCTATCGTCATCCGGTTGTTGGTGATACTCTCTACACGCAAAAACAATATACATACAAATCACAAGTACCATTACATCGATTATTTTTACACGCGACCACGCTTCAGTTTATTCCTCTTGGTGGGGGAGCTCCCGTTCGGTTTGAAGCACCTCTTCCTGCTGCATTGAGTGCCTATATGCAAAAGCTTCAACCTATTTCTTTTTAAGATATATGCATGATAAAAAAGGACTTCTTATTTTAGTGTCAGCTCCATCGGGCGGTGGTAAAAATGCTATTATTCGAGCATTATTGGAACGATTCTCCTCGTCCACGCAATTGGTCACAACCACGACTCGTGAAAAACGTCCTGGTGAAGAAGAGGGAAAAGATTATTATTACATAAGTAAAGAAGCGTTTGAAGAAAAAAAAGAAGCGGGTGGTTTTGTTGAGTACAATATGTATGCAGGGAATTATTATGGTACCGCTTGGGATCATTTAGAGGCTGCATTATCCGCGTACGCTATTGTATTTTCACAAGCAGAAGTGAATGGGAAAAAAAGTTTGGACGCAAAGGGTATCCCCCATGTATCGATTTTTTTACTTCCAGAGCATATTGATATTTTGCGTGCTCGGATTGTTGCGCGGGGCGGAACAAGCCCTGCCTCGTTAGAAGAACGTATAGAAACAGCTCAAAAAGAGATTGCGGAAGCCTCAATATATGATTTACCCATTCTCAATAAAGATGGGTATATGCAAGAGACGGTTGAGGCAATTGTGGCTTTTTTATGCAAAGAACATGGTCTTCAGAGGTATCTTGACAACGAGAGCTAATTCAGGTACACTCCTCACACCAATACTTGTATGTACATTTTTATCTGCGACGTTGCCCTCCTTCCAACCAATTGGATTTTATGGATGGTCAACCTCTCCATTATTCGTATTTATCTATGGAAACAGCAAAACATCCAACGTTATCATCTGGCATGGTGGTGCGTATTCACGAAAAAATTAAAGACGTAAACAAAAAAGGTGAAGAAAAAGAACGTATTCAAATGTTTGAAGGAACCGTTCTTGCCGTAAAACACGGTAATCAACCTGGCGCAACCGTAACTGTTCGTAAAGTATCAAATGGTGTGGGCGTTGAAAAGATTTTCCCTATCCATTCACCTCTTTTAGAAAAAATTGAAGTGGTTCGTAAACTTCGTGTTCGTCAAGCAAAAGTCGGCTATTTACGAGACTATAAAAAGCGTCTCAAAGAAGTGGTTGAAAAAAAACAAGTTGTTGAAAAAAAGGTTGACGCTCCAAAACAATAATAATAAAAATTCGGCACAAGTGCCGAATTTTTTTATATCAACGATTTATTTCTTTTTTTTCTTCGGAGCAACTATTGTTTTCTTTGTTTTTGTTGCAGATATTTTTTTGGTTTGGATTGAGGCGAATTCTGGTAACAGGCGAAGGTAATCACCGGTTAAACTTCGTTGTATTTTGGCAACATCAATCGGTGTCCCTTGTGCGACTAATTCACCACCATTCATACCACCCTCCGGTCCTAAATCAATAATCCAGTCCACGCTTTTAATAATGTCTAAGTTGTGTTCAATGGTAATAACCGTATTGCCTTTATCAACAAGCTGGTGAAGTACACCAAGAAGTCTGGTGATATCTTCAAAATGAAGTCCTGTTGTTGGCTCGTCTAAAATGTATAATGTTTTGCCTGTTGATCGGCGAGATAATTCTGTTGCTAGTTTAATACGTTGGGCTTCGCCACCCGATAGGGTGGTAGCGGATTGCCCTAAATGCACATAACCAAGTCCGACGTCACGAAGCACTTTTAATTTTTCGGCAATCATAGGAATATCGCTAAAAAATTTATGTGCTTCTTCTACCGTGAGTTCTAGTACATCGGCAATGTGACGGCCTCTGTAGTGAATGTCTAACGCTTCCTTATTGTATCGTTTGCCCAAACATTCCGTGCACTCCACAAATACATCACTTAAAAATTGCATGGGAATTCTTCTATACCCGTCTCCTGCACAGGCTTCACATCGTCCACCACCTTTGACATTAAAACTAAACATACCGGCACCATAGCCCCTCATGCGAGATTCTGGTTGGTTGGTAAACACATCACGAATAGCCGTGAATACCCCTGTATATGTTGCGGGGTTACTTCGAGGCGTGCGGCCAATAGGGCTTTGATCAATAGAAATTACCTTATCAATATGGCTAATTCCCGTAATACTGGTATGTGCACCCGGTTCTGCTTTTGCTCTATAGAATTTTTTTGCTAATGCGCGTGCTAATGTATCGATGACCAAACTTGATTTTCCTGATCCGGATACACCCGTAACACAAATAAATGTTCCCAAAGGAAATGACACATCAATATTCTTCAGGTTAAATGTGCGAGCACCCGTAATGTCAATTCGTTCCCCACTGCCTTTTCTATATTTTTTGGGCGTGGCAATTTCTCGTTTTCCAGATAAATATTGTCCGGTAATAGAATTGGGTTGTTTTTTTATTTGTGCCGCTGTGCCCGAGGCAATAATTTCTCCCCCATACATACCTGCGCCTGGACCAACGTCTACCACAAAGTCGGCGGCCTCTATGGTCGCTTGATCGTGTTCAACGACAATGACCGTATTTCCTAAGTCTCGTAAATTTTTTAAGGTATCAATTAATTGGTTATTATCTTTGGGGTGGAGTCCAACAGAAGGTTCATCTAAAATATAAATAACATCGGTGAGGCCTGTAGAAAGTTGGGTAGAAAGTCGAATGCGTTGTGCTTCTCCTCCAGACAATGTGGTGACTGAGCGGTCAAGTGATAAATAGGGGAGTCCAACGGATTTTAAATTGAGTAGCCGTTCGTAAATTTCTTTCATGATGGGGACCGAAATAGCGGTATGTTCTTTCGCTATAAAAGGAGAAAGTCCCCCTTGTTTATTGTGAGGTGAAAAAAATGCTAATGCTTCGTCAACACTTTGTGCCACAATATCTCCAATACCATAGTCGCCGATGCGAACAAAGCGAGAGGATTCTTTTAATCGTTTTCCTTCACAGCTAGGGCATACGGTTTCTCGCATGTATTGTTCAATTTCTTTTCGAATATATTCAGAATCAGTTTCTGCATGTCGTGTAACTAAATTCGGAACAATTCCTTCAAAGGTGATTTGTCTTTGTCCAAACGTATAGGATGTATCTTCTGTGCCAAAATACAATATATCCATAACAGCTTGCGGTAATTTTTCTACGGGTGTATGAACAGAAAAATTATTTGCCGCGGCTACAATTTCAATGAGTTGTTGATAGTATTGTTGATTTCCTACAATACGGGTCCATGGTTGAATGGCTCCTTCCGCTAATGTGAGTCGAGGGTTGGGAATCACTAAATCCGTATCAACATCTAATGTATACCCTAATCCGGTACATCGACCGCAAGCCCCATATGGGCTATTGAAACTAAAGCTGCGAGGTTCGATCGGGTCAAAAATGTGTCCTGTTTTTGGTGAATAGGCCACGGTTGAATACAGATCTTCTTCGCCGGTTTCTTCGTTCAATACCAAAATAAATCCATTTGAAAGTTCGAGTGCTCGATCGACAAAATCAGGAATATTTAATTTTTTCCCTGCAGTAATTTCTCCAATGACCGCGTCAATATCATATTGTTTCTCGGCATCAAATCGGTATTTTTTTATGTCGGTGAGTGACAAAAAAATGCCGTTGACGCGAACATTTTTATAGCCAGATTGTTCTATATTGGTAATCAGTCCTTTAGGTTTAATGGTTTGTGCTTTGACAAAGGGTGACAAAATAATTATTTTTCCTTCTTTGGGTGTTTTTTTGCGAATGAGTTCGCAAATTTCTCCGGCACTGTTGTGAATGACGGGCGTATTGGTTTTTGGATCGTATTGTACGCCGAGTCGAGCAAATAAGAGGCGTAAATAGTCGTATATTTCGGTGACTGTTCCAACGGTTGATCGGGGATTTTGTGAAAGATTTTTTTGGTCAATGGCAATCGTGGGGGAAAGGCCATGAATTTCATCGACATCGGGTTTGTCTTGGATGTCCATGAATTGTCTTGCGTATGCGGAAAGGCTTTCTGCGTAGCGGCGTTGTCCTTCTGCGTAGATGGTATCGAAGGCGAGACTCGATTTGCCTGATCCGGAAAGTCCGGTGATTACCGTGAGTTTATTTTTTGGAATTTTAATTGATACGTTTTTTAAATTGTTGACCCGCGCATTCTGAATGGAAATATATTTTTCTGACATAGAAACAAATAAAACAATAACCGACAAGCAAAAAAATAAATAAATACTAACAAAGTTTGCCGTTGTAGTCTGGTATATAGTATTTTTTGACCTGAGCTACGACGCAACGGTCAAAAAATACTATATACCAGACTACAAATGCGATGTGAGGAATTATCCACTCGTTAAATTATTTTCACTACAATCCGCGGCGTCTGTGGAGTCACCCATGGCAGGAAATTGTTCACGGGTTAGTATTAAGTCACAGCGTGCACCAGCAGTTAATTCTTCGAGTGAAAAAAGGTGATCTTTTTTGAGTGTGGGGAACATGTTTTTGAGGGTGCCGAGTGCATCTTCGTGAAATTCGGCAAAGCCCTCACAGCCGCATCGTGCATCAGCAGAATCGTCGCTGCAGTCAATACTTATTCCTTCTGTGGCATACGCTAGTTGTGATAAGTTAATACTGCATTGGGCCGATCCTTGTTGGAGTCTTCCTATGGCATGAAAATCGTCGTCTCCACCACCGGGATCGTTTACTTCTGCGGCAATATAAAATCCAACTAATCCACCACTATTACTGCAAATATTTGGATTGGGTTTGCCGGTAAATGTATATGTTTCTTTTCCATCTACCCCTTGTGTGGAGTCAGTGTCCAGTGCTTGTTTCACGGATCCATCTTCACACAGTGCCATTAACAGCACATCGTTTTCCACCGCTCTGTCGGGGGTAAAAATTCCTTTCATTTGAATGGTTCCAGAAAGAACACCCGTGACACATTTAGATGGTTCTGTTGGAATTTCTTTCACACATACTTTTCCCACGCCACAATAGGTGCCAAGACAAGAATTTTCTCTTCCTCGAGAGGTTAGGTATTCATAACCACAAGGTGCTTTTTGTGGGTCAATATCCCAATTATTCAGTTGCGCAGCGGCGGCGGCTTTTTGTTCTTTACTCGTAAACACATTGTCGGCAACAAAGCGAGCTATTTTGGGGGTTGATGATGGGAGTTCAAAACAATATTGTCCTTGAATTTTTGCTTGTTTAATCATCCATGTTTGAGGTAACCTGAGATTTAATAGTTGTGGATTAATAGCAAATAAAATAGTATACGAGAGAAGTGCAATCACGAGCCCAACAATGGCGCCGCCAATTCTTTTTTTTGCCGAGTCAATTGTACTGGTATTGCCGCCCGACATGGTCCATTGAAGTCCGGCAACAATAATCATAATAACCGAAATAATCGAGGCTAAAATAATGCCGTAATTATAAATAAATTGAATAAATTCTCCGATATGGGCAAATTCGGTTTTTCCTCCAAAGCCTATTTTTGTTATTGCTTGACCGGCGGGTAAACAAAATCCGAGTGGTTCAGGTTCTTGCCCTTGCACGGTTAACACGCCGCATGTAGCGACCGCATCACTCCCTGTATAGAATCCTCTTTCCGCTTCTTCTGTTGATGCAACTCCGAGCGTATCTTCTAAGGGACTCAGTATTATTTTTCTTTCTGTAACACACTCGTCTTTGGTAAAGCAGCGAGGGTCTACTTGGGCGTGTGTTATGGATGGAATAGCGAAAGATGCAAATATTCCCATGAATATGAGCGTGGTTTTGATATGCTGTGAAACACGTGACATAGGCATAGCCTTAAAATTGTAATGCTTGAAGAAGAATACGATCCCATTCGGTATCACTAATAACCCCTTCAAATTTTTGTTGATTTACAATATAGGTGGGCGTGCCGCGTACGCCAATCGCAATACCATCTTGAATATCCTTGTCTATGGCGGCTGTCGTTTTGGCTTCTGTTAGGCATGATTGAAACAGGGGAATAGAAAGACCCTGTGCCCGAGCCATTTGTATAAGGTCTTCATCTGTTGAAAAATCTTTTTTGATAAAAAGGCTGCTGTAATATGGCCAAAATCCATTTTGTTGCTGCGCACACGCAGCACCTCGCGCTGCTCTTTTTGCATGCGGATGAATGCTTTCAATAGGAAAATGTTTAAACACAATTTTTACGGCCGGGCCGTAGGTATCACGAATACGTTCAAATGTAGGGAATGCGCTTTGGCAATAGGGGCATTCAAAATCGATAAATGCAACCACTGTTACGGGTGAGCCTGGGTTTCCTGTGATGGGGGTGTGATCGTGAATAAGCGATCCAACGGGTGTTGTAATGGTATCACCCGTTCCTACTGAAGAAAGTCCTGGTGCAGCACTAAAATTTTGTTCAAATTTTTTGGCTAATTCATGCTGTGTTCCGGAGTCTCCATAGCTATTGACCCATAAATAGTACCCAAAAAAGAAGAGAAATATGAGTATCATAGTCCCTATGATACTTCCTCCTATTACAAGTACGACGTGGCCGGTTTTTCTATACCAAGAACGGGGCTGTCGTGATGGTTCACGGGGTATCTCCATAGAGATAGGTCTCCTTAAAATAATAACTGTATGAAGGTCTTGTGTATGACGAGCAGCCATAGTATAGCATACTATTGAGTCTGTCAACAGGTCGAACGTGGCCGGCGCCGGGTATTATTTTTGATATAACAATTGCAAGCCCTTACTTGTCATGGCAAATCCGGTAATATGTATGCTGCCTGTATGGATCTCTTGGTGACATGCCTCACAAATAGGGAGTAAATTATATTTATGATTTTTGTGAATATGGCCAATCGCACCATGCTCATCTGCATCTTGTTGGGGGGCAATGTGGTGTGTGTCAGTAACCGGCTTATCACAAATAGCACACACCGACAGATACACGTCTTTATGGTAGAGGCTTGTTTGTTTTTTTGTAATCCGTTCAAGTGTTGTGTATTCATTGGCTAATTCTTTTCGTAAGGCCACGGCTTGTTGTAAAAATACTGGATCCATGTGAAGAGACTCTGCAAATTCAAGTCCATATAGGCTACTGCCACTGCCGGGTTGTATGGTTCGTTCAAAGAGCAATATATCTTTTTCTCTGTCATAGGTAACGGATAAATGCACCCAGGCAATATGCGGATGATTTTTGAGCAGTGGAATACTGGTTAACTGGTGTAAATGTGTGGTGCAAATAAACAATGCTCCCATATCAGAAAGGCGAAGGAGTGTGGCGCCGACTATGGCAATGGCAGACAGTGTTTCTGTGCCATGACTTAATTCGTCGCCCAAGATAAGACTTTTTTTTGTCGCCCGGTTAAAAATATTTTTTAATTCCATCATTTCAACGGCAAACGAAGACAACCCTTTTGCAAAGTTATCTTGTGCCAAAATTCTGGTAAACACTTCTCGAAATAATGTAAAACGCATGGATGCCGCCGGAACAAAAAATCCCGCTTGAGCCAATAACACTGCCACGCCAACACTTTTCATGAGCGACGATTTGCCACTTGAATTAATACCATAGACTAAGAGTCCTCGAATATCGGTATCGTGTTGATCGGAAATAACGGTTTCTTTTTGTTCTGTGTCATGCAATGTTTTGTTCCCCAGTGCAATGTGGTTTGGTACATATACGCCATTTTCCTCTCGTAATTCTCCTAAAGGGTGCCGGAGTGCTTGAATATCAAGGGTGCTTTCTTCATGTTCTAAAATAATGGGTTTTGTGAGTCGTCGTTTTTTTTGTGCGTAAGCAGAACTCACCGCTACATCAATAGATGACAAACTTGACACCAATCGTTTCAGTACTGTTCCAAATTGTTGGTACATGTGTGTGAGTTCTTGAGCGTATAATTCTTTTGTGGTTGCAATAATTTTTTGTTGTACTACCACAATATCTTCTGAAATACGATCAATAATATCAGCAGTTATTTTGATTTGTGTTTTTTGATTCCGAATACGAAAATCACTACACGCATAGACCGTACCCTCGAGTGAAAAAAATGTTTGCTTCAATATGGGTTCTATGAGGGCATATCTTCCTTTTGTCATCGTGAGGCAATGGCCTTCTTTATCTAATTGTTTTATTTGTACATAGTCACTCTCGCTCACATGCTGTGATGATGCGGCAAGTACGAGCTTTTCAAGTGTCATGCGTATATGTTCTAGCTTTGCTTTTTGTTCGTCATATTCATGCATGAGTGTATCAAGTGTTGAGTCAAACCCATGCAAAAAAATACTCGTCGTTATGTCGGTGAGGAGCATTTTGCTACATGCTGAAAGGTCAAATCGTTTTTCTATGTATTTGACGAGTGAGATTACTCCTTCGTGTTCTTCTGCTAATTGAGGAAGAGGATGGGTTGGAAGAGTGCTGAGGCTCGTGTGAATTTCTTGTGAAGACACGAGCGTTTCGTATAATAATTGCATTTCTAGTGGGTGGAGTCTGCCTATACACATGCGACGGATCATGCGTTCTATATCGTATATTTTTTTGAGTGACAATCGGAGCGATGTCGCAATGGGTGCTACTTGTTCACAGAGGGTATAGCGTGCTTCAAGGAGGCCTTTGTCACAAATTGGGTGTGTCAGTCGCTCTTTGAGTAATCGTTTTCCCATGCTACTCACGGTAAAGTCAATGTATGAAAGCACGGTATATTCATCTGGATTTTTTGAAATAATATTCAATTGTTCGAGTGGCGTGTTGCCCAAATACAGCTGTTGCGTTGATTCAATGTGTTGCGGTTTATTGAGTTGGTCAAGCACGCGTGCATCATGAGCAATAATAAATTCAATCACAAGCGCCAATGCTTCACTGGCAAGGGGCGTTTTTTCTAAATCTAAAAATTCTATAGCACTTAAAAAAGATTGTACCGTATAGGTGTGTTTGAGTAATTCATTTTGATATGCGTTCGAGAGTCGTTTGTTTGAAATTTTTGTGTGCACGTCTTGTTTTTTTTCTATATATTCAAGCACACTCTCTTGATACGATGTGTCGCCACACGTAAGTATGAGTTCCGTACCAACGTGTGTGTGCATGAGTTGAAATACTTCGTCGAGTGCTCGCGATGGGTCGTCACTCGTACCATGCATTTCAAACACATAACTTTTTCCGGTGGCTACATCAATAGCGGCATAGCCAGTCGCATAAATAGTGCCATGTTTTTCAACAATAAGTGACGTAATAAAATTATCCGCGTGATCAATGGCATACTCCATATTCACGCCCGGTGATAATACCGTATCCACATATCTTTCTACCTGTGGTGGTGTTCCTCGTTGTCGAATAATAACCAAGGTATATCTTTTTTCTTGAATTAATCGGCGGATGTATCGGTCAAACGTAATAGACGGGAAACCTGCCATGAGCGGATTTTTTACTGAATTTTCTGCAATCGTTTTATTTTTTCGGGTGAGCTGCAAATTTAAAATTTCGGCGATTTCTTTTGGCTTACCACATGTTTCTGTACCAGTATCCACGCCATATATTTCAAAAAAAGAACCAACTTCTATAAGAACCACCACTTCAGAGCCATACACGCTTTCACAAAATGTTTGAATATCAAAATATACCTCTATAAGAGATCGGTCTTTATGGGTTAACAATGTTTGTATATGGGGGAGGGTTTCTGTGGAGGGAATCATGTTTTTTGGTCTTTTTTGTACGTTTTAAGGGTGGAATGATTGTATCACAAGAGATTATATACGAGCTAGCCCTTACAAATGCTCTATGTTCCATGCTGCTATGAGTATAGAGATATCTTGACTAATTCAAGACGCTATAGTATAGTATCGCCACTTAATTTATCCCTCATTTTTGCATTTTTATTCCTCTTCCCAACCATTTGGGAGGCAGCGCAAAAAGAGGTACAAAGGAATACCATTATGAAGCTTCCAAGCATTCTCGAAATGTTGCAAGCAGGTGTGCATTTTGGCCACCAAAAGTCTCGCTGGCATCCAAAAATGGCAGATTTTATTTTTACCGAACGTCACGGGGTTCACATTATTGACCTCGAAAAAACACAAGCACAGCTTGAAACCGTATTGGCACAAGTAACAGAACTTGCTGCACAAGGAAAAAGAATTTTATTTGTGAGTACCAAGCCACAAGCAAAACAATTGGTACAAGCAGCTGCACAAGCGTGTGGCATGCCCTATTTAGTTGACCGATGGATTGGTGGCATGTTGACCAATTTTACTGAAATTAAAAGATTGATTACCAAATACAATCATCAAAAAGAACAACAAGCCAATGGAGAATTGGAAAAATATACAAAAAAAGAACAAATTACTATTGGAAAAGATTTAGAAAAAATGGATTTGTACTTAGCCGGACTTTCTACTCTTGATCGTATGCCGGATGTATTATTTGTTCCTGCCGTACAACGAGAAAAGAGTGCTATTGTTGAAGCAAATAAAACAAACGTTCCTGTGATTGGTGTGTGTGATACCAATGCAAATCCTAAAAAAATAACCTACGTTATTCCATCAAACGATGACGCTGTTCGCTCTATCGAAATGATGGTAAACTTAGTTTCTGCTGCAATTTCTGAAGGTGTGAAAGAATTTGAAAAAAGAAAATCATTAGCAGAAAAGAAAACCGTTACAGAAAAATTAGAAAAAACATTTGGTGATGCACCAAAAAATACGCCCGTTACTCAATAACGAGGGCGTTTGAGAGACCAGACTCGTGTGTGAGTGTGAATGACATGCAATCCTATTGTTTGTCTCTTCGTTTTCCTCAGTTATCTATTTTTATCTTCTAAAATACTATGGCAATTCAAACAAATGACATCGCCACCCTTCGGGAAAAAACTGGTGCTGGTATGCTTGACTGCAAAAAAGCACTTGACGAAGCTGGTGGAAACATGGAACAAGCTGTTGATATTTTGCGCAAAAAAGGTGTTGCAAAAGCAGCAAAACGTGCCGATAAAGTAGCTGCCGAAGGGTTGGTTATGAGTTACATTCATGGCGCTGGAAAAATTGGCGTGCTGGTAGAAGTAAACTGCGAAACCGATTTTGTGGCAAAAAATGAACAATTTCAATCACTTGTTGGTGACATCGCTATGCATATTGCAGCCTTGAATCCAGCATACGTGAGTCGCGATCAAGTCGTTGCATCTGAATTAGAAAGAGAAAAAGATGTGTACCGAGAACAGCTCAAAAATGAAGGCAAACCAGCTGACATGATAGAAAAGATTGTTGAAGGAAAAATGTCTAAGTACTACGGAGACGTGTGTTTGCTTGAACAAAAGTTCATTAAGGATGAAGAAAAAACCATTGAGCAATTACTTATTCAAAAAACCGGAGAAATTGGTGAAAAAATTACTGTTCGCCGATTTGCTCGCTACGAAGTAGGTGAAGGCATTCAAAAACAAGAAAATAATTTAGCCAAAGAAGTAGCCGCTCAATTAGGACAATAATATAAAAGACATAAAGAGACTTGCTTGACGAGTCTCTTTTTTGTTATTAT
>JAGOTR010000052.1 GCA_018061685.1 Candidatus Magasanikiibacteriota bacterium | reverse complement strand
ATACAACTCAAAATTCTCAAACTGATCTGAAAGTACGATGTTATTATCTTTCAATACAGCTCATCCGCTTTTTGAATACTCTTCCAGAAAAAAGAACATATTGGGTGATTGGTGATCAACTTTTACGATCCGGAACCAGTATTGGGGCAAATGTTATAGAAGCGAAATCAGCCTCATCAAAAAAAGATTTTATAAAATACTATGAAATTGCTTTAAAATCCGCAAACGAAAGTAAATACTGGTTAGGTCTCCTTCGAGATGCAACTGACATAAAGAGCCCTCAAATAAAAAAATTACTTGATGAAGTAAATCAAATATCAAACATGCTAGGATCAAGTGTCATCACACTAAAAAATAAAAAATCTTAACCTTTCAAAAATTTGACTTTTGCATTTTGACATTTGAACTATTATGAAACACATCCACTTTATTGGCATCTGCGGCGTGGCCATGAGCGCCCTCGCAATTGCCTTTCACAAACAAGGCTACCGCGTCACTGGCTCGGACAAAGGATTCTATCCGCCTGTTTCTACCCACCTCAAAGAAGCTGGTGTTTCCTATTATCCCGGCTGGCACGTAGACAAGATGTGCGCGAATGGAAATCCTGATTTAGTTGTTGTTGGAAATGTGGCGGGGTCAGAAAATCCAGAGTGGCAATATGTACAAGAAAATAATCTGCAGTATAAATCCTACCCCGAAGTGATTGCAGAATTTTTTGTACAACAAACGTCAATAGTCTGTGCCGGTACGTATGGAAAAACAACCAGTACCACACTCCTTGCGTGGATTTTTACTTATGCAGGCAAAGACCCAAATTATATGTTTGGCGGACTTTGTAATAATGATCTGCCTGCGGCAGCACTAGCAAATACTCCTCTTAGCATTTTAGAAGGTGATGAATACAAAAGTGCTCGATGGGACGACAAAGCAAAATTTTTTCACTACGCCCCAACACACCTCTTACTCACATCGGTAGTGTGGGACCATGCTGATGTATACCCAACAGAAGCATTGTATGACGAAGCATTTAGCAAATTAGTCTCACTCGTTCCACAAACGGGACTCCTTGTTGTGTCTGCAAAAGTAACGCATGAAAAACCCGAAGTCCTCACGAATGCTACGGCACCCATAATTACGTATGGAAAAACACCCGATAATACCTACCACTATACCAATATACAGGCATCACAAACTGGCATTACATTTGATATTGTACACAAAAACGACGTATACACCGTACACACAAGCGAATTAGGCGACTACATGCCCGACAACATGACTGGCTGTTTTGCCCTTGCACATGAGCTCGGCATTCCGCCTCAAACAATTATGGAAGCCATACAAGCATTCAAAGGCATGAAACGCCGACTCGAAAAACGACTCGACGGACAGGTGTGTATTTTTGACGATATTGCACACTCACCCAAAAAAGCCGAAGCAGTACTTCGAAGTATGAGAACACTTTACAGCGGAAAAGTGATCGCCGTGTTTGAACCAAATACAGGCAATCGCTATACGGCTGCCATGCCCGGGTATGCCCATGCATTTGCCGATGCTGATGTCGTGTACATTCCACGATTGTCACATGTGAAACAAGAAAAAGGGTCTAGTGAAATAATTGTAACGGCACAAGAATTAGCAGCAGAAATACAAAAAACACACCCGCATGTGGTGTGTATAGAAGATGATGAAGCGTTGGTACAAGAGCTACAGGCAAGTACGGTGCCGGGAGACGTGATCATTTTTTTAGGATCTCACGGCTTTCGAGGCATGATAGAGACACTTATAGAACGACTGGAACAAAAAAATTCCTAATCCCCTATTATTTGCCTTCGTCTAAAATTTCAGTCACGACACTATTTCCTTCAATAGCAATAACAAGTAAACTAATACCGCAATGATTACATTCAACCACTTGTTCCAATTGGACCAACGGCAACGATGAAATATCTACTTTATTTTTACATTCAACACAAATAAGTTCCATAAAGACAGATTAAGAATAATACGGTACAGTATAGCATAGACAAACAAAACATCAAGTTATGAAGACACCCCAACAATCCTATCCACAATTAGCCGCAGTCCTTGGCGTTTCAAACATCTATTTAAAACGTGAAGACTTGCATACCTACCATTCACATAAAGGCCGTTCAATTCCCTTTATGATTAAGTATGCGGTCAAAAAAAATGGTTCAACTAACTTTGTATTGTCATCATCAGGAAACGCCGCATTGGCTGCCGCCCAAACTATTTCTTCGTACAACAAAGACAAAACAAAAACGCCCTTGTCTCTGACCATATATATTGGAAATGGTATTGACACAAAGAAAAAAAAGGCACTCGACGCCTATGCAAAAGATGTGCATATTCATATTGAAACCGTAGATCGACCACAACAAGCAGCCTTTAAACTAGAAAAAGAAACAGGCGCAGTTTCATTACGCCAATCCACACAAGACATTGCACTCCCAGGGTATACAGAATTAGGCAAAGAACTCACACAAATTCCCAGTCTCACTGCCATATTTATACCCACCTCAAGTGGCACCACCGCACAAGGCATTGCCATGGGTGTAGTAGGCGGAGGAGTGCCAATACAAATACATATTGTCCAAACCGCCAGCTGCCACCCACTTGCCCAAAACTGTTTTGGCGGCACCACAATTCCTACAGAGGATGCACCATCTCTTGCCACAGCCATTGTTGACAAAGTCGGACACAGAAAAGAATCTGTGACAAAAGCCGTGACACAATCAGGTGGTGCAGGCTGGATTGTAACGAATGAAGAAATAAAACAGGCTATTGTCTTGGTACAACAACACGCTGGCATTGCAATATCGCCAAATAGTGCGTTATCAGTTGCTGGGTTACGACAAGCTATTGCTCATGGAAAAACGTTTACCGGTGCGGTGGTATGTATTATTACCGGGCCATAATCACGATACTCTCTAAACAAAAAAAGAACGGATTTTTTTCTTCATTCCTTTCATACTAGTCCTATGGATGTTGTTACTCTTATTGGCCTCGCCGCCGCAACAGGCACGACGGTTGCATTTGTGCCACAAGCAATAAAAGTTATTCGAACAAAACACACCAAAGATTTGTCACTCCCCATGTATATTCTTACCACTGTTGGCGTATTGTTGTGGCTTATTTATGGCATACTGCTGGTAAACCTACCCATTATTGTAGCCAATTCGATTACGGTTGTTTTTAGTGGGATTATTTTGATTATGAAGGTCCGGTATAAATAGTGGGGTGTCATTCCCGTGAAAACGGGAATCCACAATTTATGTAGATGAGTGGATTCCCGCCTTCGCGGGAATGACAGTTACAGTCACAATATTCTGACCCTTCACCACATCAGAAACCTCTCCTAAATGAGTATAATAATTTTCTTCAAGAACAAACCCTGCCTGTTCACACAAACTCGCTAATTCCTCCAAAGTAAACGCGTGGTACACACGCTCACCCATCACAACGCCGTCGGCATTTTTCCAAGGTACAATATAATTCTCATTTTCT
>JAGOTR010000003.1 GCA_018061685.1 Candidatus Magasanikiibacteriota bacterium | reverse complement strand
ACACATGTTTGATTTTCAGCAGGATTTAAATCAAATGTAGGACATGTTTTTTTGGCTTCACCCAAATCACAGGTTAATCCTGTTGGGTTATTATTTGCGTCCACACACAACCCTACATCGGCAAATCCAGGATCGTCACCACCACACACTGGCTTTCTGTTTTGATACAGGCCCATACGATCACTCACTTGACTATTATCACCCCAATCCACCATCACACGACGAATCGGCATACGATTGTCGTCGGCAAAGGCAAAGAAACTCAACACTGCATAGTAACTGGCTTGGCCGATAAACGAATCTGGAGTGCCATTGCCATCAAAATCTTCGTCTGGCGAGCCATCGTTATTGTAGTCTTCCATCGTACCGTTTCTACCATTTAAGGTTAACGCATTTTTTTCTGCGGCCACACAATCTTTTAGCTGTGTACAAGCATGAGGATTTGTTGCATACACTTGTGGGAACATAAGATTTAATTCTTCTCCCACAGTTTGTGACACATCCGTTGCTGGCAATTGAACAAAGTTCCGCGTAATTCTTCCATTATCAGCAAATGTATATTCAAATATTCTTTGATCAAAAATTTCAGCAAATAATTGACTAATACCATCTCGACGAGCAATACCTGCCCCAGCAACCGTTCCAAGTTGCAGTTTTACATCATCTGGATAGGTGGTACCCAAATTCTGACAACGGCGTAAGGTTCCAAAATTTGTACGAGAAGCAAGCCACGGAGACGTACATGCATAAGGGATACCATTGTCTGGTACGAGAAAAGTATTTTTTCTAATCGCAAACTCATTACTAAAATCAGAATTTAATACAGCAAATGAGCCAAATGGTTTGGACGGAGTATCTTGAGTTATCGCACGAATATATGGTTGTTCTGGATGCTTTCTTGCAAAAATTTGAGGAATACCTTCTTCTCTAATGAGTCCACTTCGGGCACCTAACCACACTCGATTTGTCCAAGCTTTATTTAATATATCTCGTAATGGGTTTCCTTGATTTTGTACCAAAGCAACATTGGTACAGTGATCCACCAACTCAGCGGCGGTTAAGAATGCAATACCCACAGAATCATCATTTTGTAATGATTCAGAACACCATCGAGTAATATATCCCAAAAACTCTCCGTCTGCATTAAAGTCCATACCTATGGCTAACCATTCAGAATTGTCTGTACCACAAGGTACTTGGAATGGATCTTTTGTATTTGGCTGAAAATCATCGGCAGGATTTGTAGCTCCTGTAATACCACGATTCTGATTATAGGTTACCCCCATAAATGATGGCATATGCTGCTTGTTTGCTCGATTGGAATCTGATGTTACCACTACATAACGATGGTGAATGACATTTCGTCTTTGTAACGCATCATCATCAATAGCAATATCTGCAGCGTTACTTTGTAACCCATAATTCGTAAATCGACTAAACCGTTGCATATCTTGTTCATCCAAAAAGTAACTCCACGCAAGGTAATCGCTATTTCCTTCTCGTTGATCGTCTAATTCTTGTACATGTGCCCCTTCTGTTCGTAATAATTCAAAGTCAATTTGAATATCCGACAGACGAGCGGGAACTTCGGCATTATTAAAATTGATATACGTAAATGGTACTATATGTATTTTTTTAATATCAAACTCATTTAATTGTCTTTCAAATGGAGAAACATATACCCCATTTTGCATAGCACCATGATTTTCTTCATTGGCTTGCACTTCTCCACGGACAGAATACTCAGGACTCATCGCGGTTGTCACAATAGTGGCATCTCTATCATCTACATCATTTTGTTCTGGACGACTAATAACAGCCTGACGGTATTTTCCTAAGAACGGTCCTTGATTATTTGAGAATCGACGTGGAGGATGCATAATTGTTCCAAATTCTTCTGTTGCCCCAAAATCATTACTCCGAACGACCATCGGCGCAAAACCATAGACACCTCGAGATTGTACGCTTTGATCATTTTCTTGTCTTGCATACACACCAAATTGTTCATTTTGTCTATTTCCACCCGTTGCATGGCCCGCCAAATCATACTCAAACCGTAATACAGCCGCATTATTAAAGTTATGCCAAGCATAATTTTGGAAGTAACTATACAGTCTGGTCAAGTTACCTTCTTCAAAAAATCCTGCCCCCCGCGCTTCGGCGTATAACTCTAATACATCTCGTGCGGGACAAAATATCGCATTTGCGTTTTCTGGATTCTCACATCCTTGAATCAAGGGAGCATCTTGACGACAAGCTCCAGGACGACCACCCTGTCCATTTTGACCTTCAGGTGGCGGAGGGCACGGAACAAACTCATTCGTCACAGGTGACCAACTCACAGCATAATCACGAGTTGTTGCTGTTGAATTTGGATCATTTACATTTAATTGCATATTCAAATATCGATGATCATACACTTTTGCACTTGCACGGGTACCATCAACACAATATATTTGCCCAAAACCATCTCCATCAATGTCAGGAGCGTATCCAGCTGCCAAAGAATTATTGTAAATATCCACATTTGACGCAGAGGCTTGAATCGGCAGCCATGTTAAACAAGCAAATCCACCTTCACCATACAGGACAGGACGACTTAAATCTTCTTCTAAACAAAATCCTTCTAATCCAATCTTAATATCGGTTCGGACTTTTTGTGAACAGGTGCCATTTTGTGAAACAGCTTCGCCATTATTTTGCGGAATTGGATTACAGTGACTGTCTGTTGAACAAGGAGTGCCCTCAAAATCACCACCGGTACAAATACCGCTTGGTTCTTTCAAATGCGCTTTATCTTCTAATTCTATTGGCCAATACTCTACGGTACCGTCTTGATAGTATTCTTTTTCATAATTACATGAACAATTACCGGCCTGACAGACATTTACTTCACTAAACCCAGGTCGTTTTTGTGTAAACACATAATGACGACCATGTGTTTCTTCCACATCTCGTTCTGGTAACAACCGAGCACCTTCTTGGGCGACACCAAATGCATACGGACTATCGTCTTCGGGGAATCCTTTACAGATATTTGGTGACAATTCATCGAGTAAATTCACCAAATCAGTTGCATCAGGAATACCATTTTCATCTTTATCCACAATTGTTTTAAATCCATTATTTGTTGGATACAAACATTTTCCTGAATAACAGCGACCGCCTGCATCAAATCCACAAATATTCCAATTTGAATTTTCAGCTAAACAAGGATTCACTTGTTCTGCAGGATTTTCTCGAAGACGTTCAAAAATATGATTTTTAAATTCACGAACAATAAAGGTTTCCTTTTCTTTTGCACGAATTTCAGGATTATTGCGTATTTCTGAAGGGAATGAAAATCCTAAATAAATCAAATTCGTAATTTGATAGGAATCATAGAGTGAATAGCCACTTAACTCTTCGTCGTACCAAGAAACACCACGCTCGACATAGCGGTCGTACGTTAATCGATATAATGCACGATCAGTATCTTCTGGCGTACTTAAATCATCAACCCAACTTGAACAGGCAGTAACGTCGCCCAAGGCATCACAGGCTTGATATTGGTAACACACTTGCTGTGTTTGACCAGTTTCGGTGGTAATTGGCACTGAGGTACGGCAGGCAAGCCATTCACTACAGGCACGTTCTCTTTCAACTTGAATTAAAATATTGGTATCGTTTTCTTCTTGGTTATTACTTCTTATTGGATCAGTTAATCCGTATGGTGGAGATAATTCTTCACTTTTTTTGTACGTTAATCCTGATGAGAAAATTTTATTTGGATTATCTGTTTTATCAAACAACACACACCCATCACGCAAACTCACCTGATCACAGGCAGCCAATTTACTTTGCATTTTTTGATTAAACAACACATAGTATGGCTTGCCTTCTGGGTTACTGTTTGAGGTATCTTGCGGATCGACTAATTCAGTACAACTGTTGTACTGATCAGGACACATACCAACAAAACCGGCATAATTATCTGAGGCATTACTCCACAATCCGTATTCTCCTCCACGCTCTAACAAATTATCGTAACACGCAATATTGCCGATATTTTGACATCGTCCATTTTCTCCACACTGCGCATTTTCGGTACAATACGTGTCACTCCCAGCACATTGTCCTACGCCATCCAAAAACCATCCGTATGATTCTCCGGAGCGGTTTGGCTGTTTGTATGTACAAAGCGCATTACCACTTAATTTTGGATCTTTAAAGTATGAAATTTCGCTTCCGTGCGCAAATTCGGTACAACCAACCAGTCCTTCTTGACAAAGGGTTTCCGCATACGCATTTGGATCGTTTTTAATACGAAGATCGGCATGTGTAAATGATACAGATTCCGTAGCGTCCGGTAACACTTGTTGTTCTAACCCTGCGGGGCTACACCCAAGCTCAGCATTGGTACAGGCAAATTCTTCTCGGTATGCCAAAAATATGGGTGTTGATGTTGGTGTATCTTGTGGAACAAAGACGGTTGACGCATCGGTATACCCAGCATCACGAAGATCGGCAAATGTTATCGTGGCAGGAAGTGCTGCATCTGTTACATAACACGCTGTTTGTTCACCACCTACGGTACAATTCCCTAACTGCGTTCCCTCAAATTCAATTGTACAATTTTGTCCCGCAGCGGCAGTACATTTTAAGTTATAGATATGTGCTAATTGTGGTGAATCACCTTGGAGCGTATTATACGTATCCCACACAGGTTGACAACCAACAGCTTTTTCACGACAGAGTTGTTCAAATCCCGTGGCATATCGAATTTGTCCTTTACTGCCGACTTCTTCGTAGGCACGGCAGCCTAAACCTTCACCTGGTAAGCCGTCTTGCGGGTTAGAATCACAAGCAAGTGGCACATCAAACCCTTCTCGTGTTTTCCAAGAATCTTTTACCAGTGACACCGTATCTTGCACCCGTGTTAATCGCACATGATCCAAGAAAAGAGTGCGCCCATTAATACCGTTATCCACTTGCCCATCTTCATCTAATTGATGAATGGTTAATTCAAGTGGTTTGGTTGGGTCTACCGCACCTAATTGCACTGGCCCAAAGCGATATTCTTGCCATGCGTTTCCAACACTCACGTTTGGTGCAATGACCGCAGGATACACGTTTTGACCATCAATATTTTGACGCAGTCGAATAACAATATTTTGTCGAATACCGCGAGCCCAAAATGATAGTTCAAAAAATTGTCCTTGTGCAATTGCAGGAGTGGTAGTTGGAATAACTTTTGTCGCACGACCATTCAATGCTTGAAGAGAATGCAATCCAACATCAGTTGCTTCGGCAACAATACTAAGTGACGCTACGGGAGTCCAGCCCGCTAATTCTTGTGCTAACGCAGCGGGGTCATTTCCACCAGCTTCAAAATCATTATTAAATAATTCTTGGATATTACCGGCAGTATTCCCCGTATAGGCACGACAGCCATTAAATTGTGCAGGGCAAGAGAGTGATTCATTTTCACCTGTCATGGCTGAATAAATACACACACCATCAACGTAGGTACCACCATCTTTACAACGCACACATTCGCCGTCAACTAACGTCCCATGGCGACCAGTACACAATGCATCTGGAATAGCCTCGTCAACAAATGTATTTGCTTGGGTCTTGCGTAATGGATGACAGGCATCGTCGACCGTGATTAATTCAGAAAGTAATCGATAAAAGACGGTTCCATCGTTTAAGTACACAGCGTGACACCCAGCTTCGGCAGGATCAATATTGTCTGCAACATTGGTGTTGTATGGATCATTAATTTTTGCCGTATAGCGAGCTTCGTTACAACGAGCCGCATAGTCGGTTAATGCTTCAACAGAATCATCGGCGTAGGCAGGGCTGCCAATAGCAAATAATCCATTCACATCATTATTATTCCCCAAAATTGCAGCAATATATTGTGCATCACCTTGTGTGATTGGTCGTAATCGGTGTGTTTTAATTGCCAATCCTTCGCTGAGTGACCCTTCCCATGAATAGTAGGTAGTTACATTACTTCTATCTTCAAGTGGTCGTTCACAATATTTTAAATCCGTATAATATTCTAGCCCTTCACCGCCACGACTAGCTTCATCAATATTGGTAAATTCATCACACCCCACATAGGTTTGTGAACAACTTTCTGCAGTGGATGGAATAAAATACAGTGGGAATACAGAACTATCAAACACTGTTTCTTCTTGACGGAACACATCGTACCCAACACAACTTTGTGCACAGGTGTTGTCCGTACCAATAATACCCGGCACATTTGGTCCACCGGCAAGTGGACGATAGGCATTACATCCTACTTCGTCTTCAATACAAACCGATGCAAATGCATTACAGGCTTCGTTTTGAGACACACCACCAGCTTCATTTTGCACTTGTGCGAGGGTGGTTGGCCAATTAATTTCAGGAGAATTTGCCGCACGATTGGTATCATAACAGCCTAAATAATCCGGTGCTTTTTGCATGTAAAATTCATTTCGAGCATCCTGAATAAATTGTTCTGTGTCTGTTTGAATATAATTGCCAGCCGTATCCCGTTGAGCAGCATAGTAGGCATGACAGCCGTCTGCTTCTGGTCGACACACATCGCTTCTTGAAAGAATGCTTGCATTAAAATGGATATTTTGATTTCTGCCAACAGCAGTATAGGCGTCTGAACTGTTTGGAGTCGTTACCCATGCATTATTTGCTTGCTCAAACGTAAATGTACGACAGCCAACGGTATCAATACTACATTCGCCAGCATCAATGGTGCGCGCAAGGTATGACTGAATGCTTCTATTTTGCGTATTCGTATAGGTAGTACACGTACTAAATTCAGCAGGACAGGCATCACCACCTAAATTCCACACATTTTTTTCTTTGGTACAATACCCATAATCAATACAACTTCCACTGGCATCTTTTGCAATACAGGTAGAAATATCCACACATTCGTTACGACGTTTTGCTGCCCGACTATCTACTAATTGAGGTCCAATAACATTGGATTCACAACGAGCGTCTGGTAATGCAATCACCCAGTTTGGATTGATTAAATGACAAAATGGATGATCAGCATCGGCCACCACTTCTGTTGGGTCATTTGGATTTGGCCGGGCACAATCTTCAAACCCGTCAACCACTTCTTGAAGTGTCCATGGACTTTCTGGATCTGATCGAAGTGCGGCGACTTCAAACCCAAGCGGCAACACGCGTAATTTTCTTAATTTTTGAACATTTGAATAGCAATAATAGCCAACTTGACAGCGCTCAATATCTTGATGTATTTGGTGTCGTGGTGGAATAAGCCGCCAAGAACCATTTAATTTTCCGCTTTCCAATGCTTCACCAATGGTTAATGGCTTGCCTACTTTTGCCTGAGATAATGCTTGGTGTAAATTAGAGTCAATCACACAGTTGTTTAACCCAGGATTATCAGGGCACGATGCAAATTCTGCCAAAATAGGATAGTTACTTAATTGATCTGCTGGCTTGGTAAACAAAAAGGTAAGTGCGTTTCTGGCACGTTGTTGATTGTTTTGTTGAGGAGAACCAAAAAATGAAAATGCACTACCTGGATTATCTTCGGCACTTCTACTTGGAAATAGCCCTTCTGTGAGCAATCTATTTAATAACTGAGAGGTAAGTGTATTTAAAAATACCGAAGCAGCAACAGCAGGTAACTGTTTTAATCCGCTGCCATAAATACCGGCTGTTTGAATAGCAGAAAGTTCTCCTTGGTGTTTGGCGGTTACAGCACTCGACTCTTCTTTAATTATTTGTGCAGGCGTTTTTACATTACCCGTAATAAGATCGGTTAATGCAGTAAACCCTTCACCTTCTGTTCGCTCTAATACCGCGGCTTCTTTTTGTTGTTCACGAATTTCATCAATTTGTTCAATCGCACCAAGTGCAATACCAAAATCACTACTCCGTACACTAATTTCGGCACTAAATGTTTCTGCCAATCCTTCTTCGGTACCATACCGTTGTTTCCATGCATCAGTATCAAAAAGACCACCATTCGTTAAATCTTGAAACGTACAATTTGGTTGAGGTCCATTTGTTCCACCATACAAATCTAAAAGCCCAAATTGCAAAAAAACCTGAAATTGTAAATCAGGAATTTGACAAAGATTTAATCCAAATGGTTTTCCGAGTTCCCCAATACTATCTGCCAATGCATCACCCAAGGTACTACTGATGTAATCATTCCCGGATTGCCAAAAGGCTAAGGGATTTTGTCCTTTTCCACCACTTGCAACATATACGGCAGTATCATAGGCAAGTCGACGTGTAAAATACGCTGCACCATGAACAAGCGATCCCATAACAGCAGCAGTAAACGACTCTTCTTCTACTTTTTCTACCACACGTTTAATATCTAAGCCTTGCAACGTGGCATTCACACTAGCATCAAATACAGGAACACCAGTGGCCGAAGCGGGTGTTGCCACAAAAAACACACCAAATACCTGCACAAATAAACAACACAAAAGAAACGTAAGTCGTATTTTTGTTTTCATATTCCGAAACGGCGAGTGAAACATAGCAAAAGAAAAAAATGGCTAGTATTACAAATTGTCTGGTGATACAGGCACAACCGTCGTAGGTGGCGTAGTCGAGGTGGTACTCGAGGCATCTGACTCTGGAGCGGAAACCAGCTCATTCACAATCGCCAAAAGTTGATCATCTGGAATTCCATCTAATTGTTCTTGTGTTAATTTACCGGTTTGAAGGAGAAGTGCCCGAATTTGAGCAGCATCTGTTGTCACCGGTTCTACATCAATAATAGTATCTTGATTGGCATTATTTAATGTATCAAGCAAACTGGCCGGCATCGCAGGTTCATTTGGATTACCAAACACACTCGCATCGATACTATTTGTCGTATCACCACTTGCAAACAATGTCGTATCTTCACATAATTCCCCTTCGGCACAGAGTGGATTTGTGCCAGTATCTATTTCGGCTTTATCACTTACTCCATCGGAATCCGTATCTGGTAAATAGGGACTGGTTTGATAAAAATATAACTCTTCATAATCATTTATAGTATCTCGATCCGTATCAATAGATTGCAATCGGACCGTTTCGTCTTCCAATAAATCGGCGGTGGTTTTTGCTGCCGTACCAGCTTCGAATGCAAATGGACCATAAATGGTATTACGCATTTGTAATGCACCCATGCCAACAGCAACAATACCAAAAGTGAGCAATAACACAAATCCTGTCTTTTGCTCACGGGTAAGACGACTTGACGGTGTACGTTCCGCCATAAAAAATAGTTTATCAACACCTGAATATACCAGGCATACTACGAATAGGAAAAGTATATCATAACAGTCAACAGTTAACAATTATTGGTTAATTGTTAATATAATACAAAAACTCTCTCCGAGGAACGAAGAGAGTTTTTTTGGATAATACAGCTGTGAGATAACGAATGTACTATATATCCGTAAATCTGCATTATCCGTATATCCGCATATAGTTTTTACAAGCGTTCCAATGTCACATCATCAATCCAAAGATGTGGGTTGGCTGGTTGCTGTACCACAATATCATTTGGCCCAAGGCCATCGCGACGGACACCGTCTATAAACGATACGCCTTGAGCATCAACAAAGTACACACTATAGGCTCCTACGCTTGGAATATCGTAATAGAATCTATCAGCAACAAAGAGCATACGGAATTGATCCACGTTTTGCGGTGCCGTAAACGTACGTTCGTATTGTCTCCAATTGTTACTTGGATACAGGTAGGTCGCAGTATTTTCATAATCTGTATTTGCTGTTCCAAGAATAGGAATCACACCGGTATTTGTTTTATACCAAAATCTGAATCGATATTGTTGTCCGGCTTCAACAGGAATGATTTGTTGTACACCCAAATTATTTGCAACGTTTGTGTCTCTGGCAATATAGAGTGACTGTGCCCCAGCATGAGCATCCGCATCTTTTCTCTTTTCAAGAAGAGCCCCATAGTCTCCCCAGGCAGCAAGATCAACCAATTCCATGTCTCCATCTCGAACTAATAGTGGATCTTCCACCCGTGTGATTGACACATCATCAAGAGAAAATCTCATAAGTTGCCCTGATTCTGACATGCCCGTGATACGTAGTGATAATGCATCGACCGTATTTTCTGGAATAGTAAATTGTCGCTCATACCATGACCATTCTCCGTTTTGTGTTTTTGGAATATTTCTATAAAATTCTTCAAAATCACCATTTGCATTGATAGAACGTAAATTCAACATGGCACGTAGTTGTTTTCCTTGTTCAAATTGGTATCGGAATCTGAGAATGTAGGTTTGATCTGGTTCAACCAAAATATTGGTTTGCTGAACACCCCCATTTCCATTTAATTTTTGTACAAATACATACTGATTTTGCCCACCATCTTCTCGCTTTTCTAATACATCAGGAAGCCCATACCGTACCCAATAATTCATATGATTTGCTTGCATATCGCCATCCTGGACTAACAGTGGTGCAGCAATAGGCTCAATGATCATGCTATCAATATACAGATCGGCATTCACCGTTCCAATAACCGGTCGGAATTTACTCACATAATTATTTGGAATTTGAAATACACGTTCATAATACACCCACGTATCGCCTGTTGGAGGTAATTGCGCTGGCGCATTTTCATAATCTGAATTTGGCAAACTAATACTTAAAAATGTACTTACTTGTCCATTGTGTTTGTAATAAAACGAATATCGATACCACTCACCTGCTTCAACCGGAATATTTGATTGATATACTCCCCCACGACTTCCTATGGTATTGATATGTAAACTTTGTGCACCTTGATATGCCACATTACTTTTTTCTTTTATAGGTGGCGTTCCATACGATGGCCAACTGGCCACACCAGCTTGTTCCATAAAACCATCCACCACCAAATTATTCACGCCTTGTGCAGAAATCGTCAAGGTAAACGGATCTTCATTTTCATCGTTATTTCGTATGGTTACAACAGCTTGAACAGCACCGGCTTGTGCTGGCGTAAACCGAATCGTTGCCTGCGTTTGTGCACCCGGTTGAACAAAAGCAATTGGTTGTTGCGATACAGAAAACGCTGCATCACCCGCGAGGGTCACTCGTGGATTGCCAGAAAGATGTAATACTCCATCGGCCGTATTTTGAATTGTGAGCACAATATCACTCGTTTGCCCCACCTGCACCATGCCCATATCAATAGTGGCTCCACTTTCATATGGCTGGCCACCAGAGGTGAGTGCTATTTCAGCAGAACGTTCTTGAAAGGCAATACGAATACGAGTGAGTGCTGAAATAATCACTTCTTGTGCTTGAGTCAAAATACTCCCCAAGCGAGAGCGAAGTCCACGGAACAATCCGGTGCTTGACGGATCTTGGACAGACAATGATTGAGACACAAACGACTGTTCCCCTGCTTCTTCTACCACCACACCGCTCGTGGTCAACACAAGTTGTTTTCCGTTTTGAAGTGGGGCTACCAGTTCTTTTCCTGCATGAGCGTCCGAAAGTTCGGCACGAGTAAGTTGACCCAATGGGAGTGACGCATCAACAGGGAACCCTGCTTTCATAGCCCCATTTTGAGTAGAAAGTGCGACAATATTGCCATCTCGATTCACGCCATACACATGTCCGTCGCCACCGTCGAGGAGTGGGTATATCACTGGTGAATTGGTATTCAAGACTCTGCCTTGTTGCCACCCATCGCCATTTCGTACATACACAAGCACACGATTTTCTTCTGCGATCGATATATACAATTCGTCGCCACTTGTGCTTACGGCAAGTGCACCCGGTCCACCAATGTTTGCGATATTGGCAACCACAAATTGATTATTTGAAAAACGAATTCTTTTTATGCTGCCACTATCGTCCATAACAAATATGTCACTTCCACCCGCAACACGTTCTACTGCCACAAGGTCGGCAAACACGTCCGTGCCGCCAAGATTCACAGTTGCAACAGAGACGCCTGCACCAGTATAGCCATAAAGTGCATATTGATTTTGTTCACTTCGAGCAAGAAAAATAATTTCAAACGTACCATCACCTTGTACATCGGCAATCAAGGGTGATGAGGCAACGACACTCTCTGCAACAAATAATGGAAAATTGGGCACCACATCTCCGCTATAGGCAGAAAGTGCTATGCCCCCATCGTCGGTGGTGTAGGCTCGTTCGTCGCCGACAACGGCAGGCAATACATCGCCCAAGGCCGGCGTAAAATATGCTTCTCGCGCAAGTGCAGGCACGGCCCAGCCCAGACACAAAACGATTGAAATCATGATGCGGTATGTCATATGGATTCAACGGAAATAAATAAATGGTTAAATATCTTCTTGTTCATCGCTTAGGGGTTCTGGCGAAATCACTTTGGCACGCACAACCTCTGGGAGTGTCATAATAAATCCTTGCTTTCCTTCAAGCTCACTCGTACTTCCAAACCCAACAATTTGTCCGAGATCATTAATATCGGTTGCGGTAATATCTGCCCAAGGTGTACCAGGTGGCAACAAATCAAGAAGCGGAAAAAATTCTCCGTTTCTCCACAACGCAGGCCCCATAGCACGTCCACCAGATGGAAATGTGAGCACTTTTTCGACCAAAACATCTTGAATATTATTGAGTGCTATAGGCTTCACTCCTTCACCCAAATCAACAAATGTGCCATTGGTATATAAAAATCCGTGGACGGCAGTTCCTGGTGTTTCGGCGTAGCCAATAATATCGCCTTTATCATTCACACCTTGTACCCGATGATTCGGAGCACTCGGGTCAAACACAATAGGCGTATTGATATTTCCTGAAGAAAGGACAATGTCATACGTTGATGGGGTCTTCGCTATTTCTTTTACGACGATTCCTTCTGGTGTGACACCAGCAACCTCCTCGTTATACAATGTTCTCTTACCATCACGAATCACGCCACCTTGAATAGTGGCATCGTTCACTGTTTTAATAAATGATATATCGCCTCGACTATTGAGCCGAATAGGGCCACCACCACCCATGGCGAGTGAATGAATGCCCGTTGCATCATAATAGAACAGATAGGTGTTATCAGATGATGCGGAAACAGCAGAAAATCCAACAATAGTTCCTGCGTCATTAATATCAAGCGCCATGCCACCGCCAAGATCTCCGCCTCGAAGTGTTCCAATATCTTTCAACACGCCGTTCTCCCACAAAAAAGGATGACTCGCATTTTTACCGGTCACCAAAGACATTCCCACGACTTGCCCGACATTGTTTATTGCATACGGTTCGGTGTACACCGATTCAGGGCGAAGGCTTCCCAATGTTTGAATAGATGCAAATTCGACAGGTCGAACCAAACTATTTTTATATGCCTCAACTTTTTGACTGGTGGTGCCTTGCAATGGGCGAACAACGGCAATCTCTTGTGCATCTTTTTGGTGAAAATCAATTTCTGGGTAAAAATTGACTTGTTCTTGACGAATAACCACAATGTCGTTCCATGAAAGACCGGCACCTAAAAATGTTTCTTCGTCGGGAATCCATGCTTTTTGCCCGTCTTTAATTAAATATACTTTTGCATCGACTGGGGATTTGATTAGGGCGGTATTCCGAATTGCATTCATGTCTTTTTCAGAAATAACGCGTAAATCTGTCCACAAGTACCCGCCGGCTTCAAAGACAGATGGATTTGGAATGTGAATGCGTCGATTATTTTTTACCAAAAAAACGCGGTGGTCGTTGGCGGTTTTGACCAGGCGTTCTGTTTCGGGAGCGGCGTGCGTTATATTCGGTGCAAGAACGAAGAGAACTGCACAAATGATGAGACTAAAACGATTGAGAGATTTCATACTACTTATTATTTTTAAAAAATTGATAAATAATGTGTACGTTATACCCCTGTCATAATAAGTATAATCGCAATTATCGCCGATAATACTGCAAATGTATACAACACTGCTTTCATTATTTTGGTAGTAGATTTTTCATCCATGACTTCTTTGAGAGTAACACTTGCACTAAATGCAAAGAGACCCAATATCATTCCAAAAATCTTTTTCAGAGAATGAATAATTTTGTTTGATTGTGCAATTAGTATAAACAGCATAGTGATGAGGACTAAGATAACTATTGATTTCATACAAAACGAAAGATCATCTTAAAATACCTAATACAAACAATAATATAATGAAACTTACTCCCCAAAATATCCCTTTCAAAACCCACATTCGAATATGTTTACCAAACATTCTTTCAAGGGGGGCGTTCGTTGGTGATAAATACCACATAATCTGAAAAGGTTTATCTATGATAGACATTATCTTTTTTGAAAAAGGAATAATGGCGAATAGTATCATGATAATTATTGCTTCTATATACATACAGCTCTAAAGAAAAATTATAATTTTTTCTCAAAGACATCCCTTTTTAATGAATAATGTTTTCTATCTTGATAGGCTATTTTTTTTAACAGAGGTAAGTCGAGCAAAAAATTAATATCTCCATCTTCAACATTCGTAGACTCATAAAAATAGACTTCCTCCAGATTTCTTAATGTAGCAATCGGTTTCAAGCTATCAATTTTTCCACAATTATTTAACGCTAATTTGCGAAGCTGGTGTAATGATTCAATCCCTTTGATATTTGAAACTTTTTTACATGTATCAAGGGCGAGTTCTTTCAACGAACCTAATTTCCATACCTCATCAAGAGACTCCAATTTAGAACAAAGAGCTAATTCCAAAACTTCTAAGTGTGCTAACGAATTAATACCCTTCAACGAATCTAATTGAGATGAAAATTTAATTCGCAAACGTCGTAAATTTTTTAGTCCATATAGCAACGAAAGATCCTCATGTTTATATTTGTATATAAACAAATCTTCAATAGAGGGGAGCACACCTAATACAACATTTTTTCTCCAATAAAACCCGCATTTTTTCAATTTGGGAAAATTGGAAAAATCGAGTTTTGTATTGCAATAAGTTTGAATATCAATACTCTTAAGATTGCGGAGTAAATGAATCGGTGTAATATCTTTTATGTGAAAATCCAAAAGGGTAAAAACCTCTATTTGATCTGCTATCGTTTCAAGGAAATCAATTGAATCCCCCGTCCATCCTTTTGCATGATTGAGACATAATTCAGTAATTCCATGCTGACGAATATATGCCTCAACATCTTTTGTCCAAGAACCGGTCAAAATGATTTGATCTTTGTATAGGCCTGGCTCAATAATAAAGTTATTCTTCATAATAATCATTTACTTATTATCTTGTTTTATCAAAGCTCTCGTTTTTCTTTCTGTAGACTGTTGACCTGATTTTTTTAGTTCCTCTGGTTTATTGAATGGAAGAGGGATCACAACCGGTACTATATTTGGTCCGCCTGTTGATTTTGGTAATAACTGTTGTCTATTCGGGCCAATTGGATTTACTTTATTCGACAATTTATCAATACCACCTAACTCATTAATTCTCATCTGTTCGGCAATTTCTCTTTGTGTTTTTCCTCCAGGAACTTCTTTTACTTTGACCTGTAATAAATCATTGGCATCCAATTTTCCAGATTTCATGTGTTGTTGCAGTCTCTTCGTAATATCTTGTGATTGACCCACATAATCTAATCCATCTTTAGTTGTAAATTGATATATGCCTTCAACTGGTTTACTATTTTTTATTACTTTCCCAGCATCGACTACGTCATCAGCATACCGAACAGCTTTTGTTGACCCCGCAGGAAGAAAAGGAACAAGCGTTGCTCCAAAATCAAATGCTAGATCAACACCAGCATTCCCTAATTGTTTCAAATCTTGAGCCGCCTTCTCGTTATGATAGGCAATATCTTCTTCATCATTTTCCCCAACATAATTTATCACAATACCAGCACCGTGATACGCAACTTCAAGAGTATTTTTTACGCCTTTTCCCAGATCATATATTATATTACCGATATCCCAAGGAGTTTCCCAAACATTTCCACTAGGATCCACAAACTTAATAGGATTATTCTTCACATACACATACCGATTCCGACTCAGCGAATCCCCTGCCTCGCCCAAGTATACATCACGAGAAATAAATCGTCCTAATGTTGGGCTGTAATACCGTGCATTGTAATAATACAAATTTGACTCAGGATCAAATTCTTGGCCAGTAAACAAGTACCCCGTACTACTTGAGCCCTTCATACCCAAGAGCGACCCAAACACATCATAGTCATACTCCGCTGTTACAGCGCCTTGTGCATTGGTCATAAGCACGGTGGAACCTAATACATCACTATGCACATACGAAAGTGTTCCGTCTCCCTCAAGTTCGGCAACAGTACCAACACCTGGGATCAATGTTTTATCCACGGCAAGTGTTTGGCCGTTTAATTCACTCAACACAGTCAAGCCTGTGTTTACATAATATGTGGCCTCATCATTGGCTTGTTTTTTAATTCTATTGCCACTGTTGTCGTACACAAAACTTAATTCATTTTGCGCAAGGTCTGGCAAATAATTTGGTCGAGACATGTCGGTATAGGTAATACCGGCCAAACGATTTTCAGCGTCCCAGGTGTATGCCACTTGTTGCACATCTCTGCCTTGGCGGCGATATACTTCTTGGGTCAGACTGCCATTTGGGTCATAGCTCGACGCAACCGACATTCTGCTATTTTGATTCACACCGGTTAATTGCCCAGCATTATTGTAGCCATAATTTACGCTCCCAAATGGTGCGGTAGCAGTTGTTCTATTTCCTTTTGCGTCATACGCAAACGTCAGATCGTTTCCAGCACCACGGTCGGTGTAGTTCACACTCGTGAGTTGATCAATATCATCGTAGGCATACCGAACAGTACGGTTGGCAGCGTCTCCGTTTTCATTCACAAATGTTTCTTGTAATTCAAGTCTGTTTCCCCCAGCGTCATAGCTATATGCCTGGCGTAAGAGTGTTTGGTTGCCTGCAGTTTGTACATGCATGTCATCCATGCGGTGCAGTGCATCATAGCCATAGGTGGTACGCACACCATTACCAAATGTAGTGGCTGCAACGTTGCCAAATGGGGTGTAGGTGTATTGTGCCAAAGCGGTGGCACCATAATTCACACGAGACAGTAAGCCTCGATTATTGTATACATAATCAAAGGCACGGTTGGCGGGATCGATGAGTGATGTGACTTCTTGTGCTGCATTGTAGGTGCGTTGTATTCGTTTTACTACTGGACCACCTTGTGTAGTAAATATATGCGATTCCTCTGTCACATTATTTTCTCTGTTGTACACAAAGTTTCGGATGAATGTATCGTTCTCTGCAATTTGCGTTGGCATACCCCAATTATTGTATTGGTATTGCACCCAATCGTTTGATGCGGGAGTTTTCACTGTCATTCTCCCCAGTGCATCATAGGCATAACTGGTCGTTTGATTTTTTGCATCGGTAAACGAGAGCACATGCCCTTCTCGATCATAAGTGTATGATTCCACACTATTGCCTGGATTGGTTTGTGTCGTGACACGGTTCAATGCATCGTAGGCAAAGCTCGTGGTTTCTCCGTCTACACTTTGAGACAGTTTATTTCCACCTGCATCATAGGTATAGAGTGTCGCAGTATTTTGTGGATTGGTTTCACGAATAAGGCGATTTGATGCATCATAGACAAACGTTGTTATTTCTCCCCGTCTATTTTGAAGTGCAACAACATTGCTTGAAGAATCATACGTAGTGACTTCGGTATTATTGTCGGCATCGGTCACCTGTATTGGTCTGTTCGCAGTGTCATACACCACAGACACACTCGTATTATCTGGATACGTTGTTCGTGTGACATTGCCAGCCGTGTCGAAGGTAAATGCGGTTTGATTTCCTGCGGCATCGGTCACTGTTTTTTGTGCATTAAACGTGTCGTAGCCATACACCGTTGCACGATTCATGGCGTCGGTCATGCGTGTCATGTTGCCTACTCCGTCATATTCCATTTGTGTCACCCCGCCTTCGGGCATGGTTTTGGTTATATTTCTGTTTACCGCGTCATACGTGTACGTTGTTACATGCGTATTGTCTGTCCCATTTGCATTTTGTCTGTCAATTGTACGAATCAAATTTCCTCTGGTATCGTAAAAATACAACGTTTGTTTATTGTCTGCATTGGTTTCTCGAACTAATCGACGAAGACTGTCATATTCATACGTCACAGAATTTCCTTGTGCGTTACGAAGTGCAAGGTCTGCTTGTGCACGAGGCAATAACACACTTCGTTTATTACCAATGGCGTCATAGGTATAACTTGTCACACCACCCAATGCGTCCACCTCACTTACCACTCGATCCATAGCGTCATAGGTGTAGCCATGAACGCTATTATTTGGATCTGTCACCAAGATAGGTCGAGAAAATGCATCATATTGCGTTGTCACCGTCACTAACCCAGCGTCTGATTGCGTTTGTGATTGTGTTCGTTTATTGCGGGCATCATATTGGTACGCAACTTGTTGACCCAAACTATTTGTTTCGCGGATTACATTGCCCACACCATCATATGCATACACAATCGTATCTTGTGGCATTTGTTTTTGCGTCAACAAATTGGCTCCGTTATGTGTATACACGGTTGCGTTGCCACGTGGATCAATTTCTCTGACCAGTGTACCTAAATAATCTCGTTCAAAACGAGTGATGCGCGATGCGTCACCATTTGCGCCGACTTGTTCAATAGACAAAAGAGATGCTTCAATATCTTGATCGTACACATAATTGGTAATAAAGCCACGCTCGTTTATTTCTTGTATTTTGTTGTCTTCGGCGTCATAGCGGTACTGACGAACAGCACCCAAGGGATCAACGGTGCGACGAAGATTATTTCGGGTGTCATACGCATATTGCCATAATCCACCGGCAGGGTCGGTATACACCGTCACATTGCCATACGGATCATATTGATAGCTCTTCACCACATTCATATCCTCGCCATCTAACACTTGTGCTTGTATGGACTCTCGAATGCGATAGTTGCCTTGTGCGTCGTAGACGTAGGATGTTATATGTCCATTTTTGTTGGTAAACTGAATCACATTACCATATTGGTCGTAGGCAAAAAATTCTGCTCGACCCAAATAATCTCGTGCTTCGGTAAGATTCCCATGCTCATTGTCATACAAAAATTGTTTTTCACGGAGTTGGAGTGGATCTTCGGGAGCGTTGGCAGCGCGATATCGCTCTGTTGCACGAACAAGGCGATTAAAATTATTTTCATACGCATAGGCCACTTCGGTGTACCATGCCGTTTCTGGCAACACCTCGAGCGTCAAACGACGACGAGCGTCATGAGTATAGCTGGTAGTATTTCCATTTTTATCTTGGTATGTTTGAGCCATACCATTATTGTCGTATGTCCACTTTTCACTTGCGCCTGCTCCATCTTGAAAAAATACTTTTAAGCCGTCGGCATTAAAACAACTGACTTCGGTATAGCTACTCGCAGCACTTCGGTGATAGGTAACGGTCGTACAGGCAACACTGCCCGGTGCGTCGCCTCTTCCGCCGGCGTATGATAATTCCCATACCAAGCGAGAACTGCCAGCAGCGTCAACACGTGGATTATATTCTCGTTGACGAATGACTCGCCCATTTGCATCGTATTCGTTGTATAAAATAGTTCCCCGTGGATCGGTATATTGTGTTAATCGATTATTGGCATCATACGCATATTGTCTGTCACTCGTTTCAGTAACGCCTTCAAATGATTTGTTGTCACGCACTCGAATTAAATTGCCAGAACCATTGTATGTAAAAAGAATTACACGTTGTTCTGCTTGATTTTGGTTGGCTCGTTCGCGAAGTGACTCAATACGTTGCCAGTTTGCAGCATCTTCTGCGCCATACGTAAATTCAACCACACGACCAGATGCATCACGAATTTGTGTAATAAGTGGCACATCACGGCGAACCATGTAGGTAAATTCGGTCACATTGCCATTGGTATCTCGAATGCGTTCCAAAATACCTAATTGACTCGTTAAGCGATTGGTAAATTCATACCGAATGCCTTCGAGTGTGCGGTAGACAATTGCATTATTCTCCCAAAACAATGTATCGAAGTTTCCTTTTTCGGCAACAAATGTTTGTCCCCCATCGTTTGAACTAAATGATGAGACACGTGACCCACCAAAATATATTTGCACATTGCCCGTGTCAGGATCTTGGTAGTAAAAAAAGTTTTGTGAAAAATCCCAGCCATTCCCAAGGCGAGAATCTTTGTCTGTTACTAAACTGTTGTAGGTACGCGTAAATTCAATTGGGACACCTCGGCCAGAAAGTACAAAATCTTGTTGTATAAATTCAAATGAACCAGTACGCAAGTTGACTGGGTCGGCGCCATAATTGTTTGCTGTTTTGTCGGCAACTTTTGAGTAGAGCACGGGATTCCCAATGTTATAGAGACTTGCCCTTTGATTTGGGTTTTGAATTGGCGTTCCACCATAGGCTTCTTCTACGTCGGCAAATGTATCATTATCTTGGTCAGGTAAATTTTCGCTCGGTGGAGGATTGCCACCACCACCGCACTGTCCACCACAATATCCGCCGAGTGGTAAATCGTACACAATACGAGAGAAGAGTGTATTATCAACATCGTCATTGTAGTCTAACTGTAATAAATCAGGACCATAGAGAGTAAGGGTCGTGTCTGTGCCACCTGTTCGTCGAAGCGTCTCAGCAGTGAGTCTATTCCCTACCAAAGAAAAAGAAACATTGTAATCACCAGCAGTGTTTGCATTAAGCCCAGCAACTTTCACATAATAATTTTGATTATTATAACGAAATACAAACCAATCTTGATCGCCAGCAGTGAGCAATGTTTGATTATTATTGTAATTTACCAGTGCACCCAAATTTGTTGCTGTCCCTGACGTATTATTTGGCTCAAGCGGATCAATAGGGATAGAGACGGTTACTTGCACAAACCCTACATTATCATTTTCATTTGATTCTGGAATTTGATTATCATAATCCGCACGGAACAAAATGTAATATGTTCCTGCCGCAACATTTGGAATAGTCACAAGTGCCGACTCAAAATTACTTGCACCTACAGCTAAATTATCAACAGTGTCTTGTTGATTGAGATAGGTATCATTTGCGTCGTATGTTTGATTGGTAGATAAATAATATCGCAAGACAGACGTATTCCCTGCACCCGCAGCACCACGATTAAATACTCGTGTACTTGCCGTCACTTGTTGACCGGTAAATACGGTGTTGTCATCGACGGCATTTTGTTCAGGCACCAAGTTGGGTAAATTGGGACTTGACACAGTAATCGTATGAAACGCCGTGTTATTATTTTCATTACTTTCAACAAATAATCCCGTAGGATCCACAAAAGAATACAAATAATATGTTCCGGGTTCTGCCCCTGCAGGAATGGTAAATTGAAATGTCTCTGACGAAAATGTATTCACAGCGAGTCCCGGATAGGTGTCCGACCCAACACGATACTGTTCCTCATAGAGACGACTATCTTTCTTGAAATAATAATACACACTCCCTTGCTGATTTGTCGCAGCGTTGCCACTATTTATGACGTCAAGAGAAAGATTCACTACTTGACCTGGCGTGACAGTAGTATCATCAATAGCATTATTTTGTATTCGTAAATCCGGCTGTGCCACTTGTGTCTGCACCAACAAGTATGGTCCATTTGTATCACCATTTCGTGAGGAGCTAAAAATAGCAAGCCTATTTGGCCATGCGGGGACAGCACCAGCATTCCAAGCAGGAGTTGGTTCAACTAATAGACCATAATTTTGAAGCGGTGTAGCATACCAACTTTGTGCAGCAGCAGTGACAGACCACACATACCACCCGTTGACTCCTGTTTGCACAACACTCTGACCCAAATTCACCAATCCTGGGCGGATGAGTTGATAGGTCACATTGTTGATATTCCAATCGACCGTAATTCTTCGAGCAATAGTATTGATATCACCATTAAAATTGCCAAGCCCATTTCTACTCTTATATAGTTGTAATGACGCACTCGTTATTTGATGACCAGCAGGAATAGCTGCCAAAGAAAATTTTACCACAGGCTGGCGTGTTGCTGGACCCGCAGGATCTCCACTATAATACCCCAAAAATAAATCCCCCGTGCCGGTTTCTCGACTCGCCAAATATCGTAAATAAAGATCAGTAATTCCACCAGAACATTGCACACCTGGCAATTGTTCTACTGAATGTGGCGTAGCCGTTTGACAAAAATAATAATTCGGATCAATCGTCACCGGATATTTTCGTACCGCGTCTTGCAAATACGTCGCTGGAATAGTAAGACCAATTCGTGCGATACCGCTTGCCGAATCAATTTCAATACGAGAAGAAACGGTTTCAAGGGACGGTGAAATATCGATCTCGTCTGGTGTTTGTGCCGACGCATCAAACACAATCGCGTCACTCACACCAAACACAAATCCACTTGGTAACTCAAAGCTCACATGATCGCCAGTGATATCACGACTGTCACTAATGGCTTCACCACTACTCGTGCGAACCACTGTTCCTGCCGGAATCACATACTCTTCCCAAAATGTCACATCGTTGGTAAACGATCGCCCTGCCGTTTCGTGAATCACAATACTTCGTTGTCGAAGCACGCTTGAATCTTGAAATATCACATCAATGCCTGGGTACACTCCTTCATAGGCACTCACGGTATACCCATTTTTTTCATATTGAGAAAAATTAGCTTGACCTGGCGAAATATCCTGTGTGCCGACAGAGAGCGTGCCTGCACCAATAGTCAATGCTGTTTCTCCTGGGGCTTGGTATGAATAGCCTTGAGTATTTGGTGCTAGTTGTGATTCTGTTATTTCGGAAAACGCATGCCAATCAGCAGGGCGTGCTTTCCACTGTCCATTCTCATGGTACAAAAATCGAGGAGACAAAAATTCACGATATACATGCTTTCCATCTGGCAAATAGGCCACATCGGTGACCGAGTCAACCACGTTGAATGCTTCTTCTGGGAGTTCTGGAGGTAATCCACTCAAAGAATTTACAGTGCTATACCATGCGTATGAAAAAAATTGAACCGCCTCGTCGATAGTCTCTTCTACCGCTTCTTCTACGGTTGTTACAATATCACTCACTGTTTCTTGTATGGTCGCAAAAAAAGAAGTCTCTGTTTGTTCTTGCAGCACAAGAGTATCCACATCAGGTGTTGTGCTGGTTGGTATGTCTAATACTATTGTCAGCTCTTCAGGCGATGATGGTGTCAATATCTCTTCAGGCACAATAGTCAAAGGAGAGGGTATCTCGATAGTGTCTTCTTCTAAACCGCTCGGCTCGAGCGTCACGGTTTCTATGGGCGGGATTGTTTCTTGTGGGGTGAAGGTAAGCGATTGTACCTCAGTACTCTCCGAGCTGCTTTCAAGAGCCGTGGTGGCAAGCACAGGTGCCACAGGCATAAAACCCGTCATTACGGCCATAAAGACAAACAGGCTTTTCCGAAACAAAGTGTACAGCATAGAAAAATAAAAAAAACCACGCTGAGCGTGGTAAATTAATTACGGTAAAAATAAAACAAAAGTAGGCGGTAAGTCTCGTGTTTTTACTTTGTGAGAATAAAATACTCTCATAGCCTCCGTTTAGTAAAAATTATGTTGCTACTCTATCAATATACTTCTATTTTTGTCAAATAGCGGTTCATCTGTTTTTCCACAGGAGCACTAGCCCTGTCAAAAATCCTCCCCATGTTCCTAACGCCAAATCGCCCATGGTATCGCGAAGTCCTGCCTGCATGAATGTGCCTAAATAGGTATCCGCAAGATATTCTGCCCACTCCCACCCCACAGCAACAAAAGCAACAATTGCCGTAAGAAAAAAAAGCGATAGCCACAAAGGAAGACGTGGCAACATACCTATAGTCACCAACTGCCTGTACCACATGACAGCGGTTATCCCAATCGTACAGCCACCCAAAAAATGCATGAGAATATCAAAATTGGGAAATACACTGTAGATATTAAACAATACAATCGCGAATACGTGGAGTGTAAACAAGACAATAGGTGGTAGCAACGATTTGAAAAAAAATTTAACGGTCATAGGATAATAAATATATGGAACAAAATATATTTTGTCACTCGGGATATTCCTTACTCAGACAATAATTCCACAATTCGCCGCCACTCTTCCACACTCACTTCTTCGGCTCTTACTTTTTCATTCTGTTTTACTTGCAAAAGTACCTCTTGTACCCTTTCTTTTGGGATAGACAAAGCATCTGCGAGATTTCGCCACAGTTGCTTTCGTTTATTATGAAAGCCGGCACGAACGATGCGAAAAAATTCTTCACTCTTTGGCTGCGCATGAATATGGTCAATGGCAATCACGGCAGAATCCACTTTGGGAATGGGCCAAAATGAACCACCCGACACTTTGGTAACTATACGAGGCGTACCAAAATACTGTACCGACACCGAGAGGACACTCATATCTGATGGTTTGGCTACAATACGCTCGGCAACTTCTTTTTGGATCATTACCACCATTCGCTTTGGGGGGTGTGCAGATTCTAAAAAAATACGAATCGCTTGTGACGTAATTTGATAGGGTAAATTTGCAACCACAATATATTCTGGTGGAAATGTATGCGCATACCGGTCAAACTGAGTCAGCACATTTCCCCAAATGACCTCTACATTCGGGTATGTTTTACCCATGACCTCCCAATATGGGGCTAATTTTTTTTCTATTTCAAAAGTCATAACACGCCCCGCTTTTTCTGCTACGGCAGTGGTTAAAATACCAAAGCCAGGACCAACTTCTACCACCGTATCCCCCGGTTCTATGCCCGCAGCCTCCACCATTTTGTGTATGGGCGTTTCAGAAATTAAATAATGCTGTCCATACTGCTTTGATGGGGTCAGGCTATACTTGGCACATAATTCTTTTAATTCTTTTGGCGAATGAATCATACGTCTATTACCATATCTCCTTGACGAAGAATTTCAATACGCTCATCTGAATGTACCGCAACAATAGTTGAAGGCGCACGATGTGGTAAATTACCCCCATCAATAATAATATCTGGCTGATCAAGTTCGTTTGCAAACATACCAACCACAGACTCAATATCATAGGGGCTTGCTTGAGCAGAAATATTTGCAGATGTTGATACTAATGGTTTTTGAAGCGCCGCACTTATTTCTTGTACGAGTGGGTGACTACTGACGCGAAAAGCAATAGTTCCAGAAAGAGAAACAACTCCCTGAGGAAGAATACCAGGTGACAATACACGCGAAACAACCGTCACAGGACCTGGCCAATATTTGGTAGCAATCGTATCAATAGTCGGATTCCATTCTACGTACTGTTTTGCCATTGTAATATCTGGAAAAATAACCAAGACAGATTTTTCTTGCTGTCTTTTTTTGATAGCAAATACCTGTTCTATGGCGGTTTCTTGCGTTGCATCACACCCTAATCCATAGCAGGTTTCTGTTGGATACACCAACGTACTACCCAACTTGAGTGCGGCAACGATAGATGAAATATCTACTTGTTCAGAAGAAATAATTTGCATATATTATACACTATGATGACGTTGTTCAGATTTCCACACCAAATACGCTTCGCTAAACCCCTCTAACTCTCCGGCTAATACAGTATCAGGATCTGCTGATTCATATTTTGTGCGGACATCTTTGACTAATTTATACGGATGAAGCACATACGAACGAATTTGATTCCCCCATTCGGCTTCTCGGCGTTCTCCTCGAAGTGCCAACCGTTCAGCTTCTTCTTCGGCTTCTTTTTTTTGTTGTAAACGAGAATATAAAATTTTTAATGCCGTTTGTCTGTTTTGAATTTGTGATTTTTCATTTTGACACTGGGCCATAATCCCGGTTGGGATATGAACAATACGCACGGCCGAATATGTGGTATTCACACTTTGTCCACCATTTCCACCAGCCATAAACGTATCCACCCGCAACTCTTTTTCGGGGATAACTAAATCCGCATGTTCTACCTCGGGAATTACTTCTATTGAAGCAAACGATGTATGACGCATTTTTTCACCATCAAATGGAGAAATACGCACTAACCGATGCGTCCCATGTTCACTTTGTAAATAGCCGTATGCATATCGACCAACAATACGAAAGGTCGCAGATTTTATTCCTGCCTCTTGGCCCCGGGACTCATCAATGAGGCTCACACTCCAATTTTTTTTCTCGGCATATCTCAAAATCATACGAATAAGCATTTCTGTCCAATCTTGCGCTTCTGTTCCGCCGGCCCCCGCATAAAAAGAAACAATTGCGGGAGAAGCATCATATTTTTCAGAAAGCAGTGTTTGCACTTCGAGTCGTTTTACCTCTTCTCGAAGTGTCATATATTCAGAAAAAAGTGATGATTCCAATTCAGCAGAAGTGGCGACGTCTGGGAGTACAGCCATGTCGGAAAGATCTTTTATTTGCTGCTCCACCTTCATAAACAGCGTTACCTCTGACTGAAGGTCCGCCAATTCTTTACTCACCCGAGTTGCCTCGGTAGGATCAGACCAAAATGCTGGATCAGCCACTTTTTCTGAAAGCAGAGCAATCGTTTGTTTTTTTGTATCAAGCTGAAGAATAGGCCCAAGGCTATCTATTTTTTGCTGCAATGCATCTAATTGTGAAATAAGCGACACGCTATCCATACGAATACACTATCAAAATAGAGAGTTCAATTTCTCTCCATACATCAATAGTATAAAGGCAGAACACAAAATACGCAAATAAAAAAACGGTGAAAAGAAGATTTTTTCACCGTTTTTTTTGCTTAATTCACACCAATTGGAGACCCATCGGCATACACTTCTGTGGCAGGAATAACCACCACACGATCTCGTCGATACCCTAATCGATTCAACGCATCGGTCGTTGCAATGCGTCTTTTTACCAATTTTCCGGGCATTGCCGCATCAGGCTCTAATCGATATATTTGGGACGATCGTGGATAGCTTATAAGCGTATATGGGAGTCTCGCACTGGTGAGTGGCGCCCCCATTCTATAACGAGCAAACGTTTCTTTTGTAATCGTTTCTATCCAATTCCATTGAAAGCCAAGGGAAATAAATGTTTGTTCGTTCGGGATAGGACGCACCTCACCTTGCAGCACCAAATACACGGTTGGATCATTGGCTAGCTTTACTAAACTTCCATCAGCAAACCGAAGGCGCACACCCATAGGCATTGCACCAAATGCATCTTCAGGGACAGCTTGTAATGTTGCCTGTGGTATGGTTTCAACTCCTCTAAAGGAATCAAAATAGGAAAAGAAAATATCTTCGCTACTAAACGGTCGTTTGGTGCATGACCCTGTTACAAACCATACCACCCCACTATTTCTTACTTTATACGCTGCCCCAGAGCGAAGCGGGCAGGTTTCCACTTTTGTTCCTTTTGGCACCAAATTAATACTGTCTTCAAAGGCAATAATGCTTCCATTTGTAAGAATAAATCTTCCGTAAATAGTTTTCTTTCCATTTCCTTCGGGTAATTGCCAGGTGAGTGTTGACGTCGTTTTTGATTCAAAACTTTTCTTTGATAAATTTGGTTCGTCCGACAATACTAATGATCGAATACCATCTGCTAATAGTTGAACCGTTACTTCGCGTGCTTCTGTTTGGAGTGCATCGTTATTAATCACAAATACTTTTCTTTGACGCACTAAGTCGGTGACAGCAATTTGAGGTTTGCCATTTAATACTCCTTTATATTTTACTGAAACATCTGGCACATAATCACCCGTAATATCAACGTCTTTACTTTCACCTTTCCACAATTGCACAGAAACCGGATCAGACTGAATAATAATAGTCACTTCGTCAGTTGATGCAAGTTCAACACTTAAGGTGTGAGAAGCGCCCCCCACGTTAATTTGTGTTGGATTCCCAGGTGTTACGGCAAAGGTGGTTTGAATACTTTGAGAAAATTCCGGAGCGGTTGTGAGTGTATTGAGTACTTGAGAAGGAGAAGCAACTGGTGATGCAGCCCCACCAGTATCTACCGGTGTATCATCATCTTCACTTGCCGCAACATCATTATCCGTAATGGTGACAACCACGTCATCAATATCAAATGCATCATACAAGGCATCGTCAGAGGTAACGGTATGACTAATTTCAGACGTATGGTCGCCTTCAACAGTTGCATCATTTACCGCACTTATTGTGACGGTAACAGCACTACTCCAATTAGCACTGGTAAATACAATTGAACTGGTAGAAATGGTCACATCATCATTATCCAACGCCAGTGCAATAGTAACGGAAGAAGAAGGAGAACTTCCGAGTACCAAAGTATAGGTATCAGTAGCTCCATCTTCGGTCACGGTACTTGACCCACCTGCTTCGGTAAGAGTAATAGAGGCAGTATCATCATCGGTAATACTCACACTCACGGTGCCCAAAGCAAATTCATTATAATCACTGTCACCACTTGTTACGGCATGCGAAATAACACTTGTATGTGTTGCATCTTCATCATTACTATCATCAACAATGGTTGCCGTAATCGTTATGGCTGTATCCCAATTAGCACTCGTAAATACAATCGTACTTGTTGAAAGTGTCAACTCTGTACTATCGGAAGTAATTGCAACAGTCACGTCTGCCGTTGGTTCACTATCGAGCACAATGGTGTAACTATCACTACTTCCATCAACAGCTTCACTCAATACCGTCGTTGCATCTGATTGAGTGAGTGTCATACCCGCAGTATCATTATCGGTTATGGTTACGTCAATTGGGTCTATATCAATAGCCTCATAATCCATATCAAGAGAAGTGGCACTAAATGTCGTGGTGACTATTTCGACATCTTCATCAATATCATCGTTTACCGCAGTAACGGTCACGGTGCGTTCCGTATCCCAGTTTGCAGCAGTAAACACAATACTACTCGTAGAAATAGTGAGATCCGCCGACTCACTAATTGCAACCGTCACATCAGAATCTGGCTGGGAATTTAATACCACGGTGTAGCTATCGGTTGCACCACCCTCAGTCACCGCTGTTCCTGCATCAGATTCGGTAATCATGACACCTGGTGTTACAACCTCATCATTCACAATGGTATAGGTATAGGTAGTATTCAAATCAAATTCAGCAATATCGGTTGATACGAGGGTAAGTACAATGGTTTCGTCTGCTTCAAAGGTATCATCATTGACGATGGTAATGGCAGAAGATGTAGACGTTTCTCCTGCGGCAATAGTAAGCGTTCCGGTGGAAACGGTATAATCGACACCATAGGTGGCACTTCCACCGGTGACATTCAGCACCACACCAATAGGGAGTGATGACGTATTTCCACTTGAAATAGCAATAGTAAATGGCACATTTGTCACTGTTTCACTTTGAGTCCAAGTACTGGACGAAAATTGTACTTTCAGTGGTCCAAATTTACCTACGTTAAATATTCTATCTGATCCTGCAGTAAGAAAATTTCCCCCTACAAATACGGTAGAATTATCTTTTTTTAATGTATGAACACTCGATTGACTCGCTGAAATACTATCATCTAAATTAGGATTCCAATTCGTAAGTGTTTCATCGCTTAATTGAAAGCTAGCGAGCATTTCTCTTGCCGTCGCATTTATTTCTGAAAATCCGCCGCCCACATACAAATAGCCATCTTCAATTAATAACACACTCGGTGCAGCTGCCACAGTAGGTGCCCAGTCAGTTGTCGACCCCGTTGTTACATCTACTGCTGCTAAATAATTTCTTGTATCACCATTTATCGTACCAAAATCGCCGGAAATATACAGGGTATCCGTGCCATTATATTCCATTTGCGTTACCCGCCCGTTTGCTTCTGGAGCCCACGCAGTTAATGTACCATCCGTCGTATTAAAAGCACTTAAATATGACCGAGAAACACTACCAGTAGCAGTAGTAAAATATCCTCCAACATACAAAATATCATCAATTAATACCATATCACGTACTTCTCCGTCATTTCCACCACAACAACTTGGATATAATAAACCAGTACTCAACGAAGTATCATGCGCTCCTGTTGTTTTATTAAATTTACCAAGAACAGCATAATCACTCGAGAGATCTATTGCCGTATATTTCCCTCCAATATAGATATCATCACCATCAATAAGAAATTTATAGACACCGTGATCCCCCATACCAAAACCAATAGATAAACCAAAATCAATATCTAATAATTCATTCGTATCGACATTAAATACAGCAGCAAAATTTGGAGAAGAACTTCCATCATTAATACTCGAAAAAGCCCCTCCAACATACAACTTGTTCCCTTCTAACAACAACGTACGTGGCCCAGCGGTTGACCCCATATTGGTAAACGAATGACAAAATGATGTGGGTAATCCAGTATCAACGGTAATACCAACCAACCCACGACAGCGAGCACCTCCAATAGAATCAAAACTCCCAAGAAAATACACTTCACCCGATTGTTCCATAATAGCGTATCCTGTGCTCCCTGAATTAGGAGTAAAGGTAAGATCAGTATTCACTAACCCCGTCGCAGCGTCCACAGCCGCCCCTAAATACCGAGTGGAACTGTTTACCGTATCAAAAGATCCTGCAAAATAAATAGTGTCACTTCCAATATGAATATCTTCAACAGACCCATTCAATACCGGACTCCACCCCGTTGATAATTCTGTGGCAACATCTACGGCAGCTAAATATCCTTGACTACTATCACCGCCAATTCCAGTAAAGCCACCACCGACATATACAATACCCGTATCACTTATTTCAATATCATTCACACTACTGTCTGGTCCGATATTCCAATTAGAGTCAATATCTCCCTCAACAATATCAAATCGAGCAACATGATTAATATCAAATCCCGTGCCAATTCCATTAAAAAATCCACCCAAATAGACATATCCATCATAGATTTCCAATGCATAGGCAGTACCATACAAACCCAATCCAAAAGAATCTCCAAAACTCGTAACCGTACTTGTGGTACTCGAAGAAACATCAATAGCTCCGTAAGAATACCGTGTAGCAAGATCACCTAATGCACTAAAATTACCCGCAAGATAGAGGGTGCCGCTATTGATTTCCATGTCATACACCGTACCAAAATTATTTACATCAATTTGAAACGCATCAACAAGATCACCGTTTGCCGTTTGCAGTGCAACCAAACTATCACGAGCTTGGCCATTCACCTCGGTAAATGATCCACCCACATATAGCCTTCCCGCAGCACTATCAAGCGCTAATGAATAGATGCTTCCAAACTGGTCAAATGTTGGATCAAAAGAAGTATTAATAGACCCGTCAGATGTAATATGAACAAGTCTATCTTGAGAAACATTTCCCACTGTTGTGAACGTACCACCCACATACCATCCGCCGCTTCCATCAGAGATAACCACACGAGCCGAAACAGATCCTGACCCAAGTTTATGGTATTCCGCTAATGCGCCTGTGGTAGCATTCACAATCACACCAGGCCCGGTTGTGGCACCAACATAAGAAAAATTACCACTTAAGTAGTACGTCTCACCATCGGCAGAAATTGCCATATCTTGCACAGAGCCTTGAATATTATAATCTAACTCCACAAGAGTATTTGGATGAGCCGAAGCAGCCGGCAACCCTCGCACACTTAAAATTACAGCCGATACAATGGCAATTAAAAAAAGTAAAATAAATATAGCAAATACAGATGTATCGCCTGGGTACCCCGAAGGAACTCGAACTGCGGTGGCGTTTTCTTTCATAACAAGAGAGAGTTATGTAAACAAATAGGTACAGTGGTGTACATGAGAGAGATCTAAGTAGCTATCACTATATCACATATTGAAGAAAAATAAAAAATCGTCAACACGTGTTGACGATTTTTTTTCTTTTTTATTACGATTACATCATACCCATACCTGGCATGCCACCGCCGCCATGTGCATGATCATCATCTTTCTTTGGTATATCTGTTACTACTGCTTCAGTTGTTAAAATCATACCCGCAACAGACACCGCATTTTGGAGTGCACTCCGAGTTACTTTTGTTGGATCGATGACACCAGAAACCACCATGTCTTCATACTGACCCGTTGCAGCATTAAATCCAAAGTTTCCATCATGTTTTTTTACTTCTGCTACTACCACCGCACCTTCGTACCCAGCATTTCGGGCAATAATGCGAAGAGGTTCTTCAAGTGCTCGGCGTAAAATTTGTACCGCCAACATTTCTTCATCAGAAAAATTTACATTGTCGAGTGCACGAACAGCGCGAAGCAACGCCACACCACCACCTGGCACCACACCTTCTTCTACCGCAGCTTTTGTAGCACCAACAGCATCCTCAATCCGGTGTTTTACTTCTTTCATTTCTGTTTCAGTCGCAGCACCAACACGAATCACAGCAACACCGCCGGCTAATTTTGCCAATCGTTCTTGGAATTTTTCTTTATCAAAATCAGAATCACTTTGTTCCATTAAGGTACGGATTTGAGCAACGCGGGCATCTACGTCAGTTTGATTTCCTTTGCCTTCTACAATCACGGTTGTCTCTTTTGTGGCAACTACTTTTCTGGCTCGACCCAAATCGTCAAGTGTCGCTGTTTCTAATTTCAAACCCACCTCATCGGTAATAAATTTACCACCAGTTAAAACAGCAATATCTTGCAACATTTCTTTTCTGCGATCACCAAATCCAGGTGCTTTTACCGCCAACACGTTAAATGTGCTGCGAAGTTTATTGAGCACCAAAGTAGTCAATGCTTGTCCATCAACATCTTCGGCAATAATCACTAATTCTTTTCTTCCTGTTTCTGCCACTTTTTCTAAAATGGGAAGCATTTGTTCAACAGAAGATATTTTTTTATCAGTAATCAAAATCAATGCATCTTCATATTCTGCTTCCATCCGATCTGAATTCGTAATCATGTATGGCGATACATACCCTTTATCAAATCGCATGCCTTTTACGGTTTCAATATCCATGCCAAATGATTGTGATTCTTCTACAGTAATTACACCATCTTTGCCCACTTCTTTCATTGCTTCAGCAATTTTTGCACCAATTTCTTTATCATTGGCAGAAATAGAAGCAACATGAGCAATTTCATCTTGCTCCACGGCTTTTGAAATATTTTTTTGGAGTTCGGCAATAATTACCTCGGTTGCTTTATGCAATCCTTTATTTAACGCCACGGGGTTTGCCCCTGCCACCACGTGTTTCATACCTTCGTGAACAATGGCTTGTGCTAATACGGTTGCCGTTGTCGTTCCGTCGCCTACCACATCGTTGGTTTTACTCGCAACTTCTTTTACGAGCTCAACACCCATGTTTTCAAATTTATCTTCAAGTTCAATATCTTTTGCAACCGTTACACCATCTTTGGTAATGGTTGGTGCACCATAACTTCTATCTAACACGACATTGCGGCCTTTTGGACCCAATGTGACTTTTACCGTATTTGCTAACACATCAACCCCACGAACGAGTGCTTGACGTGCATTTTCATCAAAAAGAATTTGTTTTGGCATATAGTGAGAGTATTATATGAGTAGAGTAAATATTATTTGGATATTCAGATATTCACGAAATTAAGAAAGGATCGCTAAAATATCATCTGCATCAAAAATTTTATACGTTTCTCCATCCATAACCACTTCGTCACCACCCCATGATTTTACGAGTACTTTTTGACCAACAGAAACAGTCATCGGGATCGTCGTTCCACCATCAGTTACTTTTCCGGTGCCAACGGCAATAATAATGCCTTCGCTCTTTTTTTCTTTATCACCAACGGTAATAACAATACCTGATTTGGTCATTTCTTCTTCTTTACTGAGTTGAATTAATACGCGATTTCCAAGTGGATGTACTTGCATAAAAAAATGATTAAAAAGATGAATACATTATCACTCTTACAAAAAGAGTGATAACACCCCCATTGTACAAAATTATATAACACTGTCAAGGGTTAATTTTCCACAAAAAGAAAAGCCCACAGGCGGTAGTAAGCTTGAAAACAGCGTCCACATATAACTGTCATGATGCCTGTCAGTAACATGACAATCGAATGGCGCATGTCCATGCCTACTACCACCTCTGAGCTATTCAACACTCTTTTCTTGTACGAGTGGATACCTAGTTTCCCATGTGGGGTCGGTATTGTCAAGGTGAGTTTGTTTTTGCTTATTTGAGCCCCAAATACTCTTCGTTCTTTTCTTGTGTGGAAAGACTGTGTGTAACCAAAGCAAGCCAGAGAGCAGCAAGCAATAGCCCCTGATACGATGAGACTATATAGTGATCCAATACAGCGAGCGGCACCAGAGGAGAGATACAAAAGAGAAAGAGGAGCAGTCCCCGCTTGTGAACACGTGAGGCAATATAGGTGACGTAACCCACAAAAGAAATACTCGCAATCCCAAAGCCCACAATACCTAACTCAACAAGAGCAAGAAGAAACATATTGTGCACGGGCTGATACACCCATACCGGGAACCCCCTAAAACTCAGCGCTTCTTGCTGTGTGTAGTTGCCAATCCCCACACCAAACCAGGGAGATGATTGAAACAGGGTCATGGCGTTTGTATACCCATCGACACGCTCGCTCATGGAACGAAGTTCATGAAGAGACCCTACGGTGAGACGTGTCAAAAATAAATTGGGCAAAAGCAGAAAAAAAAGAATGGGGATGCTCACGCAGACAAACACATACTGCCATCGAAACACACTCGTCTTGAAAAAGAAACCCAGCAAAAGGACCCCTGTTAGTGCCCCGGCAATCCAACTACTTCTGCTCCAACTGATGATGAGTGCTACTATGCTAAAGATCAGCATGCCGAGTGGAAAAAATTTTTGTATACCAGACAATTGTTTTGGTTGTTGTAATAACAAATACGAACTCATAAAAAAACTGAGCACCACAAACCCGCCAAACATATTGGGGTGAGCAAAGCTGCCATAGGCTCGTAGCCACCGGCTACCGGCGTCAACAACCACCGATGTTCCAGCCTCAAATGCCGGATGTGCCGCCAACCCTAACAGGGTTGACGATACCGTGGTTTGAGAAAAAAATTGATATATAGCAAGCAGCATAGGAGCAATCATACCCACCAAAAACCACGACGCAAGCTGCCGAAATGAATAGGGACTTATACTGAGTGTGACAAACAATAACACTCCTTCCAGCAGATGCAGCCCATGTTGCGCGGCAATGGCACTGTCTACTGCCCACCATCTACTCATGAGGACGTACACGACAAAAAGAAACAGTGTACTCAAAAATATGCGATCAAAAGAAAAAGAAAATCGTCTTTCCTCGCGGGGCAAAGAAAAAAACTTTTTTATAAACCCGGTAAAAAATAACAGAAAAAAAAGCCACAACACCACCTCTGACGCATAGAAACCAAGTGTCGCATATTGCCACTTTATTCCATCAACGTATACTTCTCGATACATCCATATACTTGGCCACGGCAGTATGAAAAAAAAGAGCTGCAATACTTTTTGCTGAAGTGATTCAATACGCGGGAAAAAAGACATACAAAACATCAAACACCGATGAAAAAATTAGGAAACATGCACTACACTCGTTTATTCCATCGTTCCTGCCACAGGTCTCTATAGTACATGCGTCGATCATTTTCATGAAATTTTAAAATACTATCAGAAATCATGACGCGTGTATCACCCGCGTGTTGGAGACTCGTGGTATTGTGCTGCATTTTTTTGAGTTGCACTGCTTTTGTTTTTTTTTCAAAAAAATCTCCTCGTTTTCCACCAAAAAAATATTCGAATACCTGTTGGACTTTTTGAGATATACGAGTATGGTGTATTTGCACACTACTCTGTGGTGCATGTGCAAGACTCGCATGGGGGAGGTATTCCTGTAACCACGTATTTTTTTCCATCAATACGCCTAACGAGTGGTCTGGATCGTAGACAGGAATAAGGTGGTGCATCCAATAGGCAAAATAAATATCTGGTTCAGGCATACGCACATGACACAGGCATTGCTGATTGGTGGTGACATAAAAACTCAAGCATATTTTATTTGTCACGCGCGTTTTTGTTCTTCGCAAAAAAAATAGACTGAGCACAAGAGTAACGAGCAAGCGTGTGACCCACAATCTCCGTTCTTGAATAATCAAAAACACATCAATATCACTATCAGGCTTGACTCCCCCACCCGCAACCGTATTACACACACAGCAGGCACGCACAAACGGAATCCATCGTAATTTTTTCGCAGCTTTTTTTGCAATCTGTAATTTGGTATGCACAATATGTCCACCCTCTTGTTTTTTTTCTATCAGCGATTCTCTCTTTTTTAATACATAATGCCCCTGCACATACGCCCACGGCATACCCGTATCATGGATATCTAAAAAAACAACAAATTCTTGGTACGATACAGCCGGAGGTTGCCACAACCACCGATACAATTCTTCTCGTGTCAGTGGCATATCAAACATATCAAAATACGAGAGTGTTTGAATTATTGATTGTCGAAGGCTGGTCGTATTCATACGATACATAGTGTATCGTACTTGCCGTAAAAAATAAAACATCCCCTGCTTGGGGGGATGCTGAAATATGCAGAGGTGTTATAATCCTGCCACATCGGGTAACAAGGGCAATTCTTCACGGACCTGCTTGCGCAATTCTTTTGGAAGTGCCGTATCGTATACAATGATCTTACTCTCTTCAAAACGAACAATTTGATCGCGACTAATAAGATACTCTTTTCCTCGAAATGCCGAAGGCTTGACCTGGTATTGAATAATTTCTTGACCTTCGGTTTGAAATACGATATCAGTCACATGACCAATAGGTGTTCCCGAAAGAGTTTCTACCACTGATTTTTTTATTTGTTTCCATGTGGCACGCATACAAAATAAAATATTATTTTACCAACGTTCCTTCAAGCACATCAGACGGCGTACCCGAATCATTTTTTGTTTGGCGAAATACAATGTGTTGTTGCAAAAAGGTAAGAATGGTAGATAGGAACCAATACAGTGACAAGCCCCCAGGCAATTGTAACCCAATCAAAAGCGTCATAATTGGCATGAGGTACAACATTTGCTTATTCATAATACTCATCATGTTTTCATTTTTTCCATCAGTACCAGATTGTTTCGGTGGATTTTTTCGAATAAACATTTTTGCTTGAAAAAATTGTGCACCACCAGCGAGTACCGCCAACACCACATTTGGTTTTCCTAAATCAAATAATTGAAGTGTCACTGAATTAATATATTCAGGCTTCGTGACAAACGAATATAATAATTCAAATCGACTATTTGCCAAGGCATCGCGAAATACAAAGTAGAGCGCAAGAAAAATAGGCAATTGAATTAAAATAGGCAAACAAGATCCCAATGGGTTCACCTTGTGCTCTTTATATAATTTCATTGTTTCTTGTGCAATTTCTTGTTGATTGCCCTTGTGCTTTTGTTTAAGCTCTTCTAATTTTGGTTGTAATTCGGTAAGAGATTTTTGTGCTTTAATCGATGCGGTGGTAAGTGGGTACAGCACTACTTTAATAATAACGGTGATAATCAAAATAACCAACCCAACATCGGGTAATACATTATACAGGGCAACAAACCCATTAAAAATCGGTTGAAACAAAATAATTTCAAACAAATGACCCATACAGAATGGTTAAATATAAGCGGTAGCAGTATAGCATTATAGTAGATAAGAATCAACACTCCCCCATCGAATCGATCAATCTCGTATTATGACCCATAGGTCATATATACCCCATACGTCTCTTCTGCTAAGCGCTGCCACGAATAGCGTTTTAGTTCTTCTCTCCCCTGTTGCATCAAACTAGACCGAACATACTCATCGGTAAGAATAGTGTGTATACCAGAAACGAGTTGCTCAGTACTTTGTGCGTCAACATACAACGCTGCTTCGCCTAACACTTCGGGCAAACACGTATGACTTGAGGCAAGTACCGGAATACCCCGCGCTATGGCTTCAAGTGGAGGCAAGCCAAACCCTTCGTATAAACTGGGGAATACAAATGCGTGTGCCTCTCGATACAGCACATCCAATACATCGTCTTCCACAAAATCAGTAAACGTAATCGATGGCACGTCACCAATACGAGAAAGCAATCGTTCGTAAAAATAATTCTTTTTGCCAGCCAATACCAAATTGTATGTATCGCCATACTCTTCTACATACTGCTGCCATGCGTCCACTAATGTTTCTATATTTTTATGAGGATAGGCCGCTCCGACGTATAAAATGTATGGCTTATATATACCGTACCGGTGGATTGTTTCTTTTGGAAGTGGTGAGGAGGAAATGGGAAACGGTGCCTGATAGGTGACCGTCATACGATTGTGTGGCACGCCGAGTGTGGTATGCACATCATGTTTAGTAAATTCAGATGTGACAATACTATGCTTGGCCTTATTCACCGCATGTTTTACCACCTGCCGATGCACTTTGTCTTTGAGCCAAAATTTTGCGGGGCCAAGTGTGGTGGCTTCGGGTCGTGGAAAATGATACATGATGAGATCGTGAATCGTAACAATAAATGGATCGTTGTAGAGAAGTGGCACGTTCCAATGAGGAAAGTGCATAAGGTCGACCTGTTCTTTTTTTATAATGTGTGAAAAAGACACTTGTTCTTTGAACGAATACCACGGTATGGTGCACTCGACAATGCGAGCAGATGCGGGAAGCTGTATGCCTACTTCTAAAAACACAGTACTTTTTTGCACAAACAAAACATAGGTATTGGTATGGTCAATAGCGAAAAGATGTATAAGTAATTGTTCTACATACCGAGCCAGGCCAAAGCCTTTGCCCAGCATGCGTGCGTCGATGCCGATAGTCATATACCCATCAGTGTATCATGGCGTATTAAAAAATTGTATATATAAAAAAAATCTCTATTAAGAGATACACATACAAACAAATTTCGAAGATATTGTTGAACCACTCCAGAATAGTTGCCTAGGGCAAAAATCTGGAGTGATTCAAAGGTTCAGGGTGGTGCGTCAGTCGGGCGGAGTCATGGCCTCCGGTCGGACGCGCTTCCCGTCGTCGGTGAGTCGGGCGATACGGTTGCACCACTCGATCACCGCCTGGGTCACCTTGCGCCCCTTTTCACGTTGCCTCTTGAGGCAGTCCTTCGCCTCCTTGAGGCCCATGACCAGGACCTCATGATGCGAAGTGGGCGCCATGGACACAGGCATCCACGCTGTCGGTCCGTTCTCCCGATTAACCGGGCGATCGGCGATCGCCTCCGAGAGCCGTCCCGCGAGAGCCCCCTGCTTGGTTCCGAAGGCGCTCTGCGCGGCGGGAGGACACTGGTCCTTCTCGACCACAGGCTTATGGGCCCGCTCGAGTCCCACGCCCGCCGGGCACATCTGGCACGGGACGTACTCAATCTTGACCGGCTGTGCGCCGCAGCCCACGGTCAAGAAACCGAACAGAAACAAAAACCACATGCTGAGCCGTTCCATACGGCACTCTCCTTTTTTTGGGGTCTCCCAGACCCACGTTGTGAATTCTCCTTACTGCGTACTGCACGCAAAGGAGTAGCCCAGCCTAGCGGATTTTGAATAATTTGTCAAGGTAAAACCCTCCCCCTAGAATAGGGAACATGAACGGAATAAAAAAAGACTCTTACAAAAAGTCTTTTACCTATACTCAACCGGTTGTTTTGAGGCCCCCGCATTTTGTATTTCAAAAATGCGGGGACCACGATGTTCACGAGGGCAGAGGCAATCCTACCTCAAATCCTCGACCTATTTGACGCCAATGCCGTCCGCCCGCCCCTTCGCTTCACGCCGACAAACATCTTCAGGGAAGCGCTGATCTCGCAAACAAAACGCGTAAATCAGGTTGCCCGTGAGGAGTGCCTCGGAAGAGTAAGCCTTGCCTTGGCACCAGTTGCCAAAGCACGGCGGCGCTTCTCCTCCTGCGTTGACCCGGTTGACGGCCGACACATGGGCGGCCAGCCGGGCCTGGAAGCCCGCCTGATCGGGATAGTTGCTGATGTCGTGCTCGCGCTGCCCGGCAGCGCGATCGTCCTGGTGGTAGGCGATCCCTCGATCCCACTGTGGTTCCGGCCGAAGAGAGGTTCCCCCACAACCCGCCACAAGGAGAAACAAACCGAACAACATATACGTAAGCCAATTCATGGCTTTTTTCCTTTCTTGGGGTGTGTGTACCCCAATTCTGAAGTTTCACTCTGCCACAGACCTGTGGAGAGCACTCGAGAATATACTACATACCTATTTTTGTCAATACAAAAAAAGACCTTTCAAGTCTTTCTATTATTGTTATATTGAATCCAATACGTTTGTGTGGTGGAAGAGTTTTTAGCAAACTCTTCCACCAAGCACTCCTACCTAGCGAGTATCCGGCGGGTCGGTGATCGAAATGCTCACCTGTTTCAAGCCATAACATCGCCACAAAGCAACAAAACGGCCAGTATCATCACACTGCACATACAGTGGATAATAGCCGCGAGTGGCCAAGCTCTTAAACACAACCCACGGTGCAACCAAGACAACATCTTGTGCACCATGCTGCCGTGTTTTGGCTACCACATATCCAGCATCGAGAAAGGCGTCCTCACCAGAAATCGTCTCAATCTGGATGGTATCACCAAACAGTCCCCGCAGTGCATCTCGTTCTTCTCGAGATACAGCATGTCGCGTAATCCGCAACACACGGGTGACATCGGTCCGCCGTTCAACAGGCCGAAGTATCAATGACACTTCTTTCATACGAACAAATCGGTCAAACCACATATTCGTATGTTTATCTACCAAGTCCGGCTGTCGAATTCCCTGTGTACTAGAAGTCAAAACAGGGACCAATGGACGCAGACCTTGTTCACAAATATGCCCCATCACAGCATCGGGCACAATGCATACTAGATCAGTATACCCCTCACGCCGAAATGTGCGTGCCAAATTTTGCGCGTTTGGAATATGCTGTTCATGGATGCGGACAGCAGTACCAAAGATTGCCTTGATTGCAGCAATTTCAGCAGGCACAGGTCCTCGTCGTTGTGAACCCCACAAAACGTTCATGGATTCTTCTCCGTTGGTTTTTTTGAAAAAACAAAAGAATGCTGAAGGATATATACATACAAGAAAAGATATATTTTGTCAATAAAAAAAAGCCTTGGCAAAGCAAGGTGTATAAAAAAATCTAAAAGCATGAACGAACGTGCTGGTATATTATTTGGTATATGTGATGAGGAAAGCTGAACGGCTCTCTTTCCTCATCACAATACACCCTCCAGTTACACGCGGGTCACGCGTTCCTCAACGCCCAAACAGCGCCACAGAGCCACAAACCGATTGGCCGGGTCAAACTGTGAATATAAGGCAAAGCAGCCGCGCTCTGCCAAAAACTTATACACTGCCCACGGGGCTACCAACACCACCTCTGTGGCACGGTATTGATTTGCCTGTTGAATCACCCACTCAGCGCTCATAGATGATTCAGTGGGTTGCAACGTTTCAATCACCACGCGAGGACCAAACACGTGTTTCAGTGCCGCTTCTTCGGGTCGTTGCAATAGGTGTCGCGTGATTCGCAACACTCGACGCACATCAGTGGCTGGATGCACGGCAACCAGATTGAGCGCAACTTTTTCTACTCGCTCAAAGTGACTAAACCAAAAGTTGCCGTTTGGAAGCCGCAAGTCCGGTGCACGCCGACCTCCGATCGTGGGGGCGGTATAGGTCATACACGGGCGGAGAGGATGAACCCCTTCCTGTGTAATCCGCGCCATCACCGATTGAGGAGCTATGCACACCAGGTCTCCATACCCCCCTTGACGAAATTCCCGAGCAAGCACTTGGGCATTCTCGATGTGCCGATGATCTATCTGCACCCGTCGTTGCCCCTTCAGCGTGGTAAGCGCCTGAATTTGAATGGGAAGAGGTGGCTCATGAGACTTGGAAACCCACAAAATTTCCATGACAAACTCCTATGTTTTTATCGGATGATTCCGATGCACTATTTAATGCAGAAAATAGACTTTTTGTCAATAAAAAAACCCCCTTATCAAAACGCACGATTTTAAAAAAATCACGCGACTTGTGGGGGGTGGGAGTCTCGTCACTTGGCCAAAGTGAGAGACTCCCGAGAATTTTTTGGTGGGGTGAATCAAGAACGCGGGGAAGAACGGCCTCCCCGAAAAAAATCAACAACCCGTGCCAGTGGCGCACGTTCCTCTTGTGGAGGAGGCACTGCCACAATCGACTGCTCCACAGTGAACCGCTCGGCCTGGCCCATGAAAGGGTCTTGCTTTTGCTCTGGGGTGAAACCCAGTGCTTCAGCATACCCGTCGGGCCAGCTGTGGCTGTTACCAGTCTGAGCGATGTACCCCTGATACAGCCGAAGCTGGGGCAAGAGGTACTGCGTCCAGTGCTGCTCCACCTGTGCCTTGCGATCATCAAGCGGCGGGGCAAAGTTGCTGGCCAACCGATCGACCAGCAATGCATGCTGTGTCAGCAGATTGACGAGGTGGCGATGCAGTGCATCTTCCACCCCCTCGTGAGTTTCCTCGCGAGGAAGTTCGCCAATAGCCCGCAAGGCGGGTCGGAGTGATAGCACGTCAGGGTTGCCAGTGGCCATCTGCGCCTTGAGCGAGTAGTACAGGCGTGATTCAACCGGCATGAGGCCGTACTTGAAGAGGAGCACACCAAAGCCAAACAGAACGAAAATGAGATGCCCAATAGTGTTGAGCACTCCAAACTCGGGGGTTTGGCTAATGACAGCGCTCTTCGCCAGCACTCGCCCCGCAAAGTCGTTGCGGGGCACCACCAGTTCAAGGCCGTATTTTTCGATCAGGCTTTGCGTGGTGAGGGTACCGAGAGCCGCAATCTCGGCATCACGTTTGGCCTCGAGAGACCGGACGTGACCGTTGTTTTCCTCCCCAACCGCACGGCCTTGGGCAAGCTGGGCATCAACGGATCCTTGCGTTGCAGCGGCAATCGCAGCATCGGCTGCTGCAATTTTTTCATTCAGATCACGCCGAATGGCAGCAGCCCCACGAGAACGGCTTGGTACGGGGCATGCACCGCCTTTGGCGTTGCGGTACAGAGCACTATCGCACTTGGCGATATCGAGGCAACGCATACACAAACGAGCCCAGGCCTTATCAGCCTCGGGGCCAGCAGTGCTCACGCTCACCCGCACAGCCGCAATTCCAGTCACCGTCCGCTTGTCCGCAGCGTCAATCGCCACGGCGGAGGTTTCTTGAATTTTGGCGGTCGCCTGTGCGATTGCCACTTGCCGCACGGCACTTTCTTGTGCGGCAAAATGCTCCTGAATTTGCCCAGCCAACATAGCCTGTGTGGCCGGCTCGGCCATGATGGCGGTGGTAATGCCGATCATAGCAACACGCACGCCGACACTTGCGACAGCCGTCAAAAATGACTTCGCCACGCTGTCGGCGATGAGGATGAGCCGATCCACCAAGATGATGAGCGTCGTGAAGCTCACCATCATGAGAGCAGCCATGACCGTGGGCGACATGCCGAGGATTGGCTCGGCGTACGCCATCATGGGCTGAAACAGCCAGCCCCAGCACAAAAGCTCCACCACGGCCATGACCGAGAGGAGCAGGCCTGCGCTGCCGATCCACACGGCAGCACGCGGGGTATACAGAGTTTCGCCGTGCACCTTGAGCTGCCAGACCGACACCGAGGTCTGCGTCAGGGTTTGAAACACCCCAACGATCACCTGGTGCACGACCTCGCTCAAAAGGTAGAATGGGAAAAGCACGATCTGCGAAAGAGCATAGGCCACGCTCCACGCCGCAGTGCGAGACTTTTCTCCGAGAGTCTTATTACTGTTCATGGAACGTTCCTTCTGCCCTTCCACGGGCGCCTCAGGATCATGTATCCTGAATTTGAATTGTAAAAAATCCCCTGCACACCCATGCAGAGAACAGGTGAGGTTGCCACACTTTGCATACTTTGTCAATCCTCCTCCACCCACAAAAAAAATCGCCCGTACAGGAGCGATCTTCTAAAAAAGAATACCTTGATTATTCAGGAAGCCTTTCAAGCACCCTCACCACCTCACCCACCATCCGCTGCCACCTATACCCCGCCGCTACGGCTTTCCCTTTTTGAATCAATAACTGTCGCAACGTATCGTCCTCTGCCACACGCACCATGCCAGTGGCCAAGTCTGCCACACTGTGTGGATTCACCAAATACGCCCCACCACCCAATACTTCGGGGAGTGACGATACATTGCTTGCAACAACCGCAGTAGAGCACGACGCTGCTTCAAGTGGCGGAAACCCAAACCCTTCGTAGGTGCTGGGGTACACCGATACCCGTGCAAGTGAATACAAGGCACGTTTTTCTTGTCGCGGCACATAGCCAATATATCGCACCCCTGCTGTATTCGTAATTTTTTGTAACAGGCCCCGTGATTTCCACCCCTTTCCACCCGCCAAAAGTAAGGTGTATCCTTTTTCTCGTAACCCCGAAAGAACAAACGCATCAATAAGGGTACCCACATTTTTCCGTGGCTCTAATGTTCCTAAAAAAAATATATACGGAAACTGCAAGCTATATTTTTCTTGTACCTGTGATTGTTCTTTTTGCAGGCCAGGTGTGGTATCCAAAAACAAATCAGAAATACCAGGATACGCCACATGCACTTTTTCTTTTGCAATAGAAAAAACTCGGCACACATCACGCTTCGTGTGTTCTGATGGCGTAAAAATAATGTCCGCACGATCCACCTGTTTTTTTACCCCAAGTAACGCGTGCCACAATCGACGCTTGAGTGAAAATGTTTCGGGGTACAACACCGAGGCAAGATCATGAATCGTGAGTGCAACACGAACGTCGTGTGACACATGCGTAAAATGACTATTGGGTGAAAAAAATACATCCAATTTTTTTTGGAGCTTCATTCTTTTTTCAATATGCCGATCCACACAAATAAAACGCAAAAAAACAAGAGCATGAAATACTTTATTTGGCCACTTGGTATGAATCAACTCAACACCCTGTGGTAACACAAATGGGAGGTGAAGAGTACGCAAGCCCGAATAAAATAAATAGATCTTGTGATCCATTTTTTTTTTTACCAATGCACGCACACATTCACGCGTATACTCACCCACGCCGGTACATTCTGGTTGTGCGAGTGATCGAATGTCAATTGCAATACGCATACACAAAAATTTATCGAATGTTTAATTGACATTGATTCAACCCTTTTTGAAACTCTTCGTAGCGTTCATCAACGTATGTTTTTATTTTGTGTTTAAAACCAACCAAACCGTAACTTTGTGCATGTTTGGCAATATCATCTCTATCCCATGCATCATCCTCAAAATTGAGCACCACATCCACTACCGATTCCCACGTTTGTTCGTAAAAAAACACGCCGGTTTTGCCCGGTATCACGGTTTCGGTTGCTCCCCCTACGCCATAGGCAATCACGGGCGTGCCGCTTGCCATGGATTCAATTGGGGTAATACCTAAATCTTCTACCTGCGGATGCAAAAAAGCACGGGCATGCTGTAACAGTGTTGCTTTTTCACTATCACTGACACGCCCCACAAACCGAATATTTGGCTTTGCCATTTTTTTGAGTCGTGCAAGTTCGGGGCCTGAGCCAAAAATAACCAGCGGCAATCGCAATCGATTAAACGCTTGCACCAAAATATCAAATCGTTTATACGGCACCAATCGGCCACCTGAAATAAAATAATCTTGCGGGTGTTCGGCCACAGAAAATGCATGCACATCGGCTGGCGGGTAGATAATATCACTTTCTCGTCGATAATATTTTTGAATGCGTTGTCGCACGGTATTTGAATTAGCAATAAAATGATCAACACGGTCAACACTCATTTTATCCCACATACGAAGTTTATGAATCAATTTTGGGAGTGCTGCTTTCACCAATTTATTATATTTTAATTCGGCAATATATTCATGCGTATCGGTCCATAAATATCGCGTGGGTGTATGGCAGTATGAAATATGCAATGTGTCTGGCCGAGTGAGTACGCCTTTTGCAAAGGCACTCGTTGAAGAGAGTACCACATCAAATTCATGCAAATTATGTTTTTCTGTCGCAAGCGGCATGAGTGAAATATACCACTGATATTTTTTCTTGCCCAAAGGCAGCTTAGCTAAGAATGATTCACGAATATCAGCATTCTCAAATCCTAAAATTTTTTTTGCATCATAAAACAACACAAAAATAGGGGCATCAGGCCATACTTCATGAAAGGCATGCAACACTTTTTCGGCCCCCCCATCTTGAGAAAGGTAGTCGTGAACTAAGGCAATTTTCATATCATGGAACATTGAACATGGAGCATGGAACCCGATTGTGTTACTCACTTTTTTTACTTATACTTGCAATAGTAGAAAAAAGCATTGCTCCGATTTTTTGTTTTAAAGTAAAAAGAGAAATATACTCTTCTTTTGTTATATATTTTGATTCAATGCAATATACTTGCAATAAATGGATTCTTTTAAAGATGCAAAAGAAATTTCATAAAAATTTTTCTTTACACCGTCTTTCATTCTTCCATATCCTTCCACATAATTCAACATAATAGATAAAGATGCTCGTCGGTCTTGAGATATAAGCCCATATCGTTCTTCATTGGGATACTTTTTTGTGAGTGTATATGTTAACAAAACATACTCATGAATCAAACGCTTCAGCTTATCATGAAACCTCTCTTGTATACGCAAATCCCCTCCCATATATTTGTGTTCAATGTTCCATGCTCCATGTTGCCATGAAATAATTACTCCACCTTTCTTTTCTTAAACAATAAAAACGGCGTCTTCACCACAATAATCACATCAAGCCACAAACTCCATTTTTCAATATATAAAATATCGAGTCGCATTTCTTCTTCATACGACAAATCACTTCTGCCAGAAATTTGTGATAATCCGGTAATGCCGGGCTTCACGTTAAATGCTAATCCATGTTTTTTTTCATACAGCGATACTTCACGCGGTTGATGTGGACGTGGGCCAACCACGCTCATAGTGCCACACAGGACATTCCAAAATTGGGGAAACTCATCAATACTCCACCGACGTAAAAATTTACCAAATCGTGTTACTCGAGGATCGTTGTGTACTTTATAAATGGGTCCTTTTCGCCCATTTTGTTTTTTAATAAGAGCCGCCTCTTTTTTTAAAGCCACGTCACCTGATGCACCAAACTGTGGGCCGGTAGAATCAGCTTGATACATAGATCTAAATTTATACAGAAAAAAATATTTTCGACGAACGCCCACTCGTTCGTTTTTATAAATCACGGGTCGACCCGTTTCTATTAAAATACCAAGGGCAACAATAAGAAAAAATGGTGTGCCTCCCACAAGGACAATCACGCTCAGCACAATATCAAACAATCGTTTCAAAATTCTTCCCCACCCCTCAAGTCGCGTGGGCTTTATTTCTACAATAGGAATTCCTGCTAACGGGTGGACACTCGTGTTGGCAGCAATAGTGGCAAACAAGTCTGCCGAATAGTGAAACGCAATATGACGTGATTGCACATAGTCGAGGAGCTTGAGCGTTTCTTCTTCATTTCCACGAGGATTTGTCATAAGTACCTCATCGATTGTGACACCATCCATGTACTTTTGTGCCTCACGAGTAAAATGAGAAAATCTCGCAATAACGTGTCTGCCTAATTCTTTTCTTGTTTTGAGCACGTTTTCTAATTCAGATGCGATACTATCGTCACCGATAATAACAAGAGACCGAAGACCAATCCCCGCACGATAGCAAATACCCTTTATACCACGCACGACGAGTCTCCCAAGAATCACATAGATAAGTGCAAATCCCCAACTCGCAGCAACCAAAAAACGAGAATCAAATAATTGTTGCGTGAACAGCATATACAATGCAATGCCCGCCAATCCTGTTGCGGTCGCAAAAAAAATACGCACCATATCGGTAGCAAACCGTCGAGAAGCAACCGGGCTATAGAGGCCCGCGAGAGCAAAAATAGCAATCCATGCGACACTCACCCAAAGAGCAATAGAAAAATATTCAGAAAATGTAATATCAAATAAAATGGGTTTTACCCCAACCACAAAATCCGAAGCTCGAAGCACATACGCACTTATTGCTGCCAAGAGCAATAAAATAAAATCAATCGGGACGTGCAAAAATAATAAAATAAGTTCAAATCGTTTCATAAAAAATAAAGATATTCTAGCTTCATAATACGAAAAAATACTACTTTGGTCAACCCGACTTCGTCCGGCTCCGCTTCCTGCCTGCCGGCAGGCAGGTAACGAAGTGAAGCCGGGTTGACAACACTCTCTTTCCACTGTATATTTCTCTCGTTCATATCAGTCTTGATCGCGTCACGACTTTACGTCGAGATGAGGAAAGTCCGAACTCTCCCCTGGCATTTGCCTAAGGTAGCATGGTAGTGGGTAACACCCACCCCCGTATACTGCAAAGTATACAGGCGGGACAGTGCCACAGAGACAATACTAATTTTGCGCAGCAAAATTACCCTGAGCGTAAGGAGGCCGCAGCCGACTGAAGTCGAAGGGTATGATGAGTGTAATTCTAACCAAAAGCATCTGCGTGAAGATGGATAGCAGAGTATACTGGATACTATCCACCATACGCCGAAGATTATTTTTGTGAGAATTACCATTATACCCTTCGACTCACGTCCTGCCTGCCGGCAGGCGTTCGCTCAGGGTCGTCTTGCTGCGCAAGACGAAAGGTGAAAAGTGCATTGACGTTTTTTCCTCTCGAGAGAAAAAGCGACAACGCTCGCCGCCTGGTGACAGCGCGGCGTGGTAAACCCTACTGAGAGCAAGAGCAGCCCTGGCTTCGCCTCCGCTGCGCTCCGGCTACGCCGGGCAGGCCCGACAGGTGTATGATTGATTCACACTCATACACGTGTCATGTGCCATGCCTGCAGGGCGTAGCTGTAGCGTAGCGGAAGCGAAGCCCTGGAAAAGTTCGCTCGCTGGAGTCACGTAGTAATACGTGAACAAGATAAATGATCAAGTCCCGAGAGCTCTGCTCAAAGGATACAAAATTCGGCTTACACTGCTATGAACAAAAAAAACTCCGATACTATCGGAGTTTTTTTATTCGTGCTGTGCCGCGAGATGGCGCCTTTCGTTTAATTACCCTCACCTCGTCACGTAAAATGACCTATCGGTCATCACGTGACGCTCTAAATGGCTTGCGCCATTTTTCGCGTGCTCAGAAGAGGACTTGAACCTCCACGGGGTTGCCCCCACATGCACCTCAAGCATGCGCGTATACCATTCCGCCATCTGAGCCTTAGTGTATTACATACACATCTATACACTCTCACAAAAGCACATAGGGTGTAGATAAAAATTTGTAAAGAAGAACTTGCCCGGCGCCTGCCTGCCGGCAGGCAGGTAGCCCGCAGGCGAAGACGGGAATTTAAAACTTTCTCTCTTTTCCAACAATCATTTCCACTCGTTTTTTTGCGAGTCGAATGACCACTTTAATTTCTTTTGTTCTTTTCCCATCAGCTTCCATTACAAATGGCGTTGCACTTGTCACAATCATTTCTTCAAATGGAAACACACTGGGTTCTTCGTACAAATCTTGAAACAATGTTTTCTTTTGTAATGGTCGCAAAAATGCTTCAAGCTTTCCATCTTGTGGGTGAATCACATATTCTTTTCTGCCACGAGCCTTCCAAACAAATGGTTGTAAATTACACACCACCAATTCCATTTTATTTTTTTTGGAAGACACGGCAAACCGCTCATCATATTCAACACGAATATTGTGCGGATAAATGTGAAGTTGAGAAATAAAATATCTATTATTTACCCACCCCACATCAAGAAGTACTTTTCTTCTTTTTGAAAGAATGTCACATGCGTCAACGCCTTCTTTAATACCAAGGACTCCTGCAATGGTATTTCCTTCACCAACTGGTAAAAAGCCAAACAGTACCTGACAGGTTGCGGCGCGTGATAATACCTGCCCAAACGTGCGATCATTGCCCACAATAACAATCGTGGTGGCACCTTTTTTTACCTCTTCTTCTATCAAACTTTCCGCATTGGTAAACTGTTGTAGCCGAATAATTTTACCAGCAATACCAAAATCTGTCAATCGTGTTTCGATTGCTTTCATGGTCACATCGTATTTTTTTTCTTTTATATAATCATCGTACAAATAGACGTACATAGGCAGCGGGATCTTCTCGCGGAGGATTACATAGATTCAGATTCGTCATGATCGTCTTCTCCCGTGCTTTGTTTGATACGACTAAGCCCTCTTCTTTTGATAGGTTTATTATCTTGAATATCAATTCCTTTCATACTTACCTTTCCTTCAACGAGTGCTCCTGCAGCAACAGCCAACACACTACAAGTAATGTCTCCTAAAATTTGTGCTGTTTCAGTGAGTTCAAGTGTGTTCAATACACGAACATCGCCTTTTACTTGCCCAGCAATAATAGCTTCATTTGCTTTTACATTTGCTAAAATTTTTGCCCCTGGTTCTACCCGAAGTAACCGACTGGTTTTCACACTTCCAGATACGGTTCCTTTTACAATAATATTTCCTTCTGAAGCAAAATCCCCTTCTACTTGCACCGAAGGACCAACGACGGTTTCTACCTCATCACGGCCGACGTCTTCGTGTACATATTGTTCTTGTGGTTGTTGGGTATTTTTTTGAAACATAGATAAAAAAATAAAATAGCAAAAGAAAGAATACTTTTTGTGTTCAAGTGAGAGAGACACTCTCTATAAAAATGAGTATAGCGTATTTTGAAAAAAAGCTCAAATAGCCCAGCAATATATTTCTGTGGAGAGGGTGCACATACATAACAAATGTTAGACAAAACACGTTTTGCATGATATATATAGCAGACACAATCACGGACATTTCCGTACGGAGAAAACCATGTCTTTGAATACATTCGGAAGCGTGTTGGTGTTTATCGCCTTTGGCTTCTACATCTTTGATATTCTCTTCCGAGACTTGAAACCAAACCGTGTAGCATGGGCCGCCCTCACTCTGAATGGTGCCGTATTGCTCTTCAGCTATCGAGAGCAAATGGCGACGGACGGCATGACGGGGGCAGCGCTCTTGATTGCCATGTACACCATCGGCCCGGGCATTATTTTTTTGCTCGCTCTGTGGAAAGGTGAGGAGGAAATCAAAAAACGAGACCTCCTGTGTGGGGGAGGATCACTGTTCTTTCTCATCCTCTGGCAAGTCACCGACATTCC